>CAYJOX010000249.1:0-2549 GCA_964371915.1 uncultured Oscillospiraceae bacterium | reverse complement strand
TCCTTATTAGTATATTGCTTTGTTCAAGTTCTTTTAGTTGTGTTACAAGCATTTTGTGTGTTATATCTGGGATGCCTTTTTGCAACAGGGAAAAACGATTATCGCCAGTTAAAATATGCCATAAAATTCTCATTTTCCATTTTCCGCCTAATAAATCCATTGATAAAAGCAATGCACAGGTATATTGTTTTTTAATTTTCATAACATAATCCTTAAATCCTGCGTAGAGTATTTAGATTATACTCCTACCTCGTATAAATAGTAAAAATAACATATACAACTGAAAAACGGTGAGCACCAGATCTTTACAACTATCCCCACTAAAGCTATGGCTATATTATACCCACGGCATACTGCACCGTAATAGCAACTATAACCACAAGTGCCGATATTATAAATCCATGTAACATGGGTTTTAATCCGGCTTTTTTCATATGCATTATATCGGTTTTAAGGCCGATAGCCGCAAGCGCCATTACCATTAAAAATTTACTTACATTTTTTAATATATCTGAAACCTCTAGCGGAATCATACCCAGGCTGTTTAGGCCGGCAAGTGCTAAAAACCCAAGGATAAACCACGGTATTACCGATATCATGTTTAGCTTTTTATGCTCTACCGATGCATTGCTGTGTGTCGTAGCAAGCTCCTTGCGCTTAACATGTATGCCTATAGCCGCAAATATAAGCACCGTAGGTATAATTGCAATAGTTCTTGTAAGCTTAACCATCGTTGCATAATCACCGGCCGCCTCACTAAATGCATAGCCGGCAGCAACTACACTGGAGGTATCGTTAACAGCGGTGCCGGCCCATAGGCCGTATGCCATATCACTAAGGCCAAGCATAGTTCCCATTATAGGGAAGATCAAAATCATAATCATATCGAATATAAATGTTGCAGACATGCCAAATGCTATGTCGGTATCGTCGGCATCAATTACCGGTGCTATTGCGGCAATGGCAGAGCCGCCGCATATTCCGGTGCCGGCCGAAATAAGGTTAGACATCTTCCAGTTAAGCCCTAACGCCCTACCGGTAAAAAAGCCTACTCCAAAACAGGTTGCAAGGGTAAAAAGCATAACGATAAGAGAATGTGCGCCAACCGTAAGTATCGTGCCTATGCTAAGCGATGCACCGAGCAAAATAAATGCAAATTTAAGCAGTTTTTTCGATGTGAAGTTCAATCCCTTTACAACGGCTTCGGATGGCTTTTTAAAATAGTTTATAACCATGCCCATAAAAAGTGCAATAACCGATGCCCCTATTAGATGTATCGGTAGGATACTCTCTATAAACCTTGCGGCTACCGCAATAGCGGTGGCAAGTAATACTCCCGGAATAATTTTAAGCATAATAATCCTCAACATTTTCTCTTGTATTGATAATAACATATTTTTATGATAAAATAAAATAATCATTATTGATTGATTGATAAATAATATTTATGGATATGAGATGCTAGATTATAAAATACAAACCTTTTTAACACTTTGTAAATATATGAATTATCGCATAACGGCTGAAAAGCTTAATATGACCCAACCGGCTGTAACACACCATATAAAGCAGCTGGAAGCCGAATACGGTTGTAAGCTCTTCACATACAAAAACAGGGTGTTAAAACGTACGGCAAAGGCCGAAATATTGGAAAGTTATGCGAGAAGTGCAGAATATAACAACCAAAAACTTCTTGAGGACTTGGCGTTTAACAGCACAATAAGGTTGCGCATAGGCGCCACAAAGACAATCGGAGATTATGTTCTTAACGCCCAAATATCGAGATTGTTAAAGGCCGAGGAGCTAGAGCTTAGCTACATAGTGGATAATACAAACAGCCTACTGCACGAGCTTAAAAACGGCAATCTAGATCTTGTTTTTATCGAAGGATATGTATACAAAGAGGAGTTTTCGCACTTTATATACAAAACGGAGAAGCTTGTCGGAATATGTTCTTCCAACCCCCACTTCGCCGGTGAAACAATAACGATAGCGCAGTTATTTAACGAGCGATTGATTTTAAGAGAGGAGGGCTCGGGAACGAGAGAGGTTTTTGAGCGTCTACTTTACGACTATAACTATACCATACAAAGTTTTAACCGGCGCATTCAGACAAACTCCTTTAAGGCTATAACCGAACTGGTATCGGATAATATAGGCATATCGTTTGTATATGAATCTGTTGCAAAAAGTGCTAAAGGTATTTCTCGCTTTCATATAAAAGGTGTCGATATAAGCCATGAGTTTAGCTGTGTTCATCTTAAGAATGCACAGGTGCCGGCTTTTATCGATTACTTTAAAGTATAGATGTGTGCCGGATACCCTATAAAGGCCTGCGCTTATAAAGCCAAAAGCCGCAAACCATGCATAGCGGCAAAGCCAAGGCGCAACTGTTTTTAATATAAATTATTATATCTATTTTGCAATGCTAATACTGTGGAGCCTAAATTTTTGCAAAAAAAGTCGTCGCAAACTAAGCGAAGTTTGCGACGAGTGGAGGTGCTGGGCGGATTTGAACCGCCGCATAAAGGTGTTGCAGACCTTTGCCT
>CAYJOX010000248.1:0-2555 GCA_964371915.1 uncultured Oscillospiraceae bacterium | reverse complement strand
TGGGCTCTCGCATTAGTTTGTTACCAAGGCTATTCTCTGCCTCTTTAACCTCTTTTGCCGTCTGTCGAAGCCTTCTCGGCAAAAAATCCTGCCCTCGAAGGTAATCGATTATCGAATGTTTAACCCGTGTAAATGCATATGTTTCAAACTTAACATTTTTACTTTCATCATATCGATCTACACATTCTATAAGTGCTATAATACCCTGGTTTACAATATCCTCCATCTGTGCATAGCTAGAGGCTACGCCTCTCATCTGCCCCGCTATAGCCTTTGCTATATAGCTATAGGACATAACAATCTCGTTACGCAAGTTAACATCCTTGCTTTTACGATATTGTTCAAATAGCCCCTGCATCACCTCGGAGGTAGGCTTTTCATACTGCGGCATATACCTGCGCCCTTTCTGCTAATCTTTGCTACTGTGTCAGCTAAGTGATATATTGGCAAGTGCCTGTATCTGTAAGGTTTGATCTATCTCGTTAAATGATAGAACCGTGACACCCGGATAAAACTGGTCTATGAGCTTTTTATAGTAGATTCTTACCACCGGGGAGGTTATAACTATAGGCTGCTGCACAATGTCCTTTACCTTATTTAGCTCTTTTGAAGATGCATTTATTATATTTTGTATTATATCAGGATCAAGTGCCAGATAACTTTGTTGATCTACCTTTTTAATGGCGGACATTATCGTCTGCTCTATAGAATTATCGATGCTAATCACCTTTAGCTGACCGGCCTCGGCAAACCGCCTTGAAATAGTTCTTTTTAGGGCCTGTCTTACATATTCGGTTAACATATCTGTATCTTTCACCGCTAAAGCATAGTCGGAAAGGGTCTCGAGTATAGTCTCTATGTCCCTTATCGGTACACCCTCCTGTAGCAGGTTGCCAAGTACCTTTTGTAGGTCATTAAGGGATACTACCGCCGGTATCAGGTCGTTAACAAGGTTTTCGTTTGTCTTTTTAAGGTTAGTAAGTATATTATTAACCTCGGCTCGCGTTAACAGTTCGTGTGCATGTTGCTTGATAATTTCTGATAGGTGGGTAACCATAACACTGGTAGGATCTATGAGGGTATAGCCGGATACCTCTGCCTTAACCTTTTTATCGTTGCTTATCCATTTAGCCGGCAATCCAAATGCCGGATCTACCGTATCTATTCCGTCTATAGGAGGTGCATCGTCCGGCGGAGCAAGGGCAAGAAGGTGATCAATAAGTACATCCCCCTTTGCAATCTCTTCCCCCTTTAACTTTATAACGTATTGATTGGGGTTAATATGCCCACTATCCTTTAGGTAAACCGATGGGACCACTATGCCCATATCGGTGGCGAACTGTTTACGAAACATTACAACTCTATCTACAAAGGTACCACCCATACTTTCTACTACAAGCGGTATAAGGCTATAGCCAAACTCCATCTCTATCGGTTCTACCGTTAACAGCCCATATACATTCTCAATATTTTTGTAGTATTGAGCCTCACTGGCTATCTCCTGAACCGGTTCACCCTTATCCTTGTCGCCTACGGCAAGAACACCGGCGCCATTTCTCTGTAGTATTACGCCTAACCCAATAAGTACGCTAGCCATAATGATAAGCTGTAGCTTTGGAAATCCCGGAATTAACATCATCATCGCAACGGTTAGCCCTGCAAGTATAAGCACCCTTGGCTGAGATAAGAATTGTTTTGAAAAATCATCGTTTATATTGTTTTCCGACGCACTTCTTGTAACCATCATACCTGTTGACACCGAGATTAAAAGAGCGGGTATCTGAGAAACAAGCCCATCTCCTACCGTTGCAGTGGAGTAGGTTTGCATAATTGTAGTAAAATCACCCATGCCACTTACAAAACCGATTATTACACCACCGATTAAGTTAATCAGAGTAACAAGGATAGAAAGTATAGCATCTCCCTTAACAAACTTAGTCGCACCATCCATAGAGCCGAAAAAATCTGCTTCCCGCTGTATGTTGGAGCGCCTTGATCTCGCTTCATCTTCTGTTATAAGGCCGCTTGAAAGATCGGCATCTATGGCCATCTGCTTGCCAGGCATTGCATCAAGGGTAAACCTTGCAGCAACCTCAGCAACACGCTCAGAACCTTTGGTAATAACGATAAACTGAACTAAAACGATTATGAAGAATATGATGATACCTACAACTACATCCCCACGGATAACAAAATCTCCGAAAGTTTGAACTACCTGTCCCGCATAGCCGTTCTCGGTAAGTATTAGTGTTGTAGATCTGACATTAAGGCCTAATCTGAAAAGTGTAGTCACAAGTAAGAGCGAGGGGAAGATTGAAAATTCTAGCGCTTCTTTTATATTCATAGTCATTAATAAAATTACTAAAGACACCGCAATATTGATTATAAACAGCATATCCAACACTACGGCAGGTACTGGGATTATAATCAGCAGTATAATGACTATTATAAAAGCAGATATTACGCTTGAACCTTTCACTTTACTCCCTTTTTCTTAATATTGTATACAACTGCAAGCACCTCAGCAACCGCCACATAGAAAGATTCCGGTATCG
>CAYJOX010000247.1:0-2581 GCA_964371915.1 uncultured Oscillospiraceae bacterium | reverse complement strand
AGTACAGAGCAACGATTATATAGATCTTGGCAAACCGTTAATGAACGATTTAGTAATACCGGTGGTGGTAAAAACACTTATCTTCGGATAGAGGGTATATTAAATTTATTACAGGTGGAGGTATAATATAGATGAAAACTCAATTATTTGGTCAGATATACAATTTTTCCTCGGTTAAAGAGGTACTCGCAAAGGCTAACGAGGAAAAATCCGGCGATAAGCTTGCCGGCATTGCTGCAAAATCTGATAGCGAGAGGATTGCCGCAAAAATTGTTCTGGCAGACATGCAACTTTCAAAATTGCGAGAAAATCCGGCTGTCCCTTACGAGCTTGACGAGGTTACCAGAATAAATCAGGACTCTATCAACGAGGTTGCCTACAACAAGATTAAGGGCTTAACGGTTGGTGAGTTTAGGGAATGGATTCTAGACCATGAAACTACATCGCATGATTTGCTTAACATCTCCCCTGCCCTCACTGCCGAGATGGTGGCCGGTGTTACAAAACTTATGAGTAACCTCGACCTTATCTATGCCGCCTCAAAGATGGAGGTTACCGCAAGGTGTAACACAACAATAGGCAAGAAGGGAACTCTTGCAACCCGCCTACAACCTAACCATACAACCGATAATGTTGAGGGGATAACCGCCTCTTTACTTGAAGGGCTTAGCTATGGTTGTGGTGATGCGCTTATAGGTCTTAATCCGGTAAACGATACCGTCTCCAGCCTATCATCGGTACTTAAAAGGTTTGATGAGGTTAAACAACTATATAACATCCCGACCCAGATTTGTGTTCTTGGCCATATCACCACCCAGATTGAGGCAATAAAAAAAGGGACACCGATGGACATGATATTCCAATCAATCGCCGGAAGTGAGAAGGGCAACACCGCCTTTGGTTTTTCTACCGATACAATAAACGAGGCAAAGGAACTGCTACGAAGAAATTCCAGCTCTACCGGCCCTGACCTAATGTATTTTGAGACCGGTCAGGGCAGCGAGCTTTCATCCGAGGCACATTACGATACCGACCAGCTAACGATGGAGGCAAGGTGTTACGGATATGCAAGGCAGTTTTCACCCTTTATGGTCAACACGGTTGTAGGCTTTATAGGGCCGGAGTATCTATATGATAGCCGCCAGGTTATAAGGGCCGGTCTTGAAGATCATTTCATGGGCAAGCTTACCGGAATTCCTATGGGCTGTGATTGTTGTTACACAAACCATATGTTAGCCGATCAAAACGATATAGAGAATCTTTCACTTATGCTTACAAATGCCGGTATTAACTACATACTGGGCGTTCCTGCCGGTGATGATATAATGCTTAACTACCAGACAAACTCCTACCATGATGTTAATGCACTACGTGAAATTACCGGCAAAAGACCGATAAGGGAATTTGAGCAGTGGCTTGAAAAAATGGGTATAATGGAAAACGGAGTACTTACTAAAAAAGCCGGAGACCCCACGATCTTTACAAGGGAGGTGTAGAAGATGAGTAGATTAGCTGACAAGGATTTAGTTTTAAAGCTTATTCAGGAGATAGTTAAAAACTTGGAAAGCGCCGATACACAAAATTCAAATCCTAAACTAAAAATCACATCGAAGGATGACACTGCAGTTGCACCACCCTTTCTCCCAAACGGCTTTACTCAAACGCCTAATGATATGAAGCCTAGCGATATGATGATTGACTATACATCTTCAGAGGCAAAATCACAAATACTTATAAAAAGCCCATCCGATACCGATGCACTAAAGCGGATGAAAAAAACAACCGTAGCGCGCATAGCTGCCGGACGATGTGGGCCGAGGCTTAACACCAGAACACTGCTAACATTGAGGGCGGACCATGCAGCCGCAAGGGATGGTGTATTTAAACCGATAGATACCGACCTGCTTAAAAGCCTTAACCTTTTCAGTGTGCAGACAGCATGTGAAGATAAAAATGAATATCTTACAAGGCCGGATTTCGGTAGGACACTTTCTGAGGACAGTGTTGAGAAGATACTTTCAAGGTGTGATAAAAACCCTGATGTACAGATATATGTAAGCGATGGACTTTCTTCTACAGCGGTAGAGGCAAACGCCGCAAATATACTGCCAATACTTCAGGATGGATTAAAGGCACGTAACATTAAAACCGGAACACCGTTTTTTGTAAAGTATGGGCGTGTAGGCGCAATGGATCATATATCAGAGCTACTGGGTGCTACCGTTACCTGTGTGCTAATAGGGGAACGCCCCGGGCTTGCAACGGCTGAGAGCATGAGTGCCTACATAGCTTATAAGGCGAGTGTTGGTATGCCGGAATCTATGAGAACCGTTGTATCTAACATACATGCTGGCGGCATAAATGCTGTCGAGGCAGGTGCATACATCTGTGATGTAATACAGACAATACTTAAAAACAAGGCAAGTGGAGTAAAACTTAACAAAGAGGTTTAAAGTGACAGGTGATGCAATACCAATTAAAATACTTGCAGTTGATATTATCCCTAATGCGGATTCTGCACTGCTTAAAGAGCTTGGCGCGCATGAGGGTGAGCGCAGTATAGGCATAATAACTACCGACT
>CAYJOX010000246.1:889-2608 GCA_964371915.1 uncultured Oscillospiraceae bacterium | reverse complement strand
AAGCTGAATACAGCTCTACCGAAACGGATATGTTTTTAGACATTATAGTCGAGGAAGGTTGTGTGTTCATAGTTGGGGATAACTATGATAATTCCCAAGATAGTAGGCATATTGGGACGATATCTTTAGATGAAATAGAGGGGAAGGTTCTGTTTAGATAGAAAGAAAAACTAAAACACAAAAATCCTGCACGGCAGATAGCCGGTGCAGGATTTTATATATTTAACTATAGCTTTTATAGGCCCATTTCGCCAAGTTGTTTTGCGGTGTCCTCCACTAACTTTTCAATCTTTTTAGCGTTCTTTCCTAAAACACTTCTAATGCCGAATAAGCCATCGGTAAGTTCGTCTATCGCCATATTTCCAACCATATTGGATACACCGGCAGCCTCTGCCTTCATAACCCTATAGGAGTTTGATTCCTTTTTCATAGATGCGGATATGATCTGCACCTGATTATGTGAGTCAAGCGCGGGAAAAGCAATTATTGTTGCAAGCCCATGTTTAACTAGCTGTGCGCGCCCGGCAGGAAACTCGGTATCTTTAATCAAATCAAAAAGCTGTTCGAGGGTGTAATTCTGTTTAAATTTAACCGTTTTTATCTTAAATCCAAATGCCACAGTTCACCTCAATATTAAATTATCTATTAAAGACAGTTTATCATCTCAAACATCGGCTGTCAACCCGTAATAAATCATGAAAATAAAAGATAAATACCATCATATTTTATATACCTATTGATTATCCTTTTGCGCTTTGGTATAATTACAAGAGATAACAAGAAATTTAAAGGTGTGGGAGTGGTTTTATGCTTAAGAATTGGAACGTAGATAAAAGCCAGATAGAGGCACAGCAGGAGGCTTTAAAAAGGAAATGCAACTTTGCCTATATCGGGCATGGGCCTAAGGCTACAGGTTTTTTAGCAAAGGAGTTTAAGCGTAAGCCCGGCCTTTATGCACGCTGTACACAGTGTGGGTATTATATGCCTCTTGCGGCACAGGGGAATGAAGACTGTCCATGTGGCAACCTACATCGGGATAATCAAAACTTCAAATCAGAGATAAGCGCAACAGAGGTAGAGATATTTAAGGCTACTACAAAATAAACCCAATAAATAAAAGGATAACCGGCAGGCTTGATAGAGCAGTTGCCGGTTATCCTTTTATATGTAAACTGTTGGCTATTCGTCCCGCATTTTATCCTTGTAAAGCTCGGGGTAACGTTTTTTTACAGCCTCGGTAAGCAGATATTCTATCTGCCCGTTTATCGAACGAAACTCGTCCTCTGCCATTCGGCTTACTCTCTCGTACAGCTGTGGCGGCAACCTAAGCAGAAGCTGTTTCTTCTCGTTCTTGCCGGCCATTTAATAGATGCTTCCGCTATTTACTATCGGCTGTGTATCCTTGTTTGCACACAGCACCACAAGTAGGTTAGATATCATTGCCGCCTTGCGCTCCTCATCCAGCTCCACAATACCGCCACTGTCTAGCTGGTCAAGAGCCATCTTAACCATACCTACAGCACCCTCCACAATCTTCTGCCTTGCATCGATTATAGCCTTTGCTTGCTGGCGTTGTAGCATGGCGGCGGCTATCTCCTGTGCATAGGAAAGGTGGGTTATTCTCGCCTCTATAATCTCTATGCCGGCAAAATCAACACGCTGTTGAAGCTCCTTAATAAGCTCGTCTGCAACCTCGGTACTACTGCCGCGCAGTGAACG
>CAYJOX010000246.1:0-879 GCA_964371915.1 uncultured Oscillospiraceae bacterium | reverse complement strand
TCCTCCCCCTCGGTAATATCATACGGATATTTCCTTGCTACCTGACGTATGGATGCATCCGCCTGTGTAGATATGTATTTGGAGTAGTCCTCCACCTCGAACACCGCCTTGGTTGCGCACAATACACGGTAGATAACTATAACACCTATCTCTATAGGGTTACCTTCGCTATCGTTAACCTTTTGTTTTTCGTTGGTTAAGGTAATAGCCTTGGTGGAAACCTTGCGGTTTGGCAGGCTCACCGAATTTGTAGTAATTACAGCCGGTGCAGTGGGGTTAAAGATAGAGCAAAAGGGGTTTATAAAGAAAAATCCGGGCTTGTTAATTGTTCCGTAGTAGTTACCGAACAAAAGGTAAACCGCCGCCTCGTTGGGGTTTATCACCTTAAGGCCGGAGTATAACAATATACTAATAAAGAGAGCGATAACCCCTGCTATCAGCATGGCTATACTAAAGGGTGAAACCGATATCGTGGTTCGTACCACTCCAAGCACGAAAATTGCGATAGAGGAAAACGTTAATAATAGTGCAACAAGCAACATTAACACGCCCGATGCAGGGTTTAAAAGTTTCTCCTCGCCGTAGTTACTGTTTTGTGTACTCATGAGATTACCTCCATTTATGATATCATTATGATAGCATTTTAATATTAAATTGTCAATATGATTTTTGAATAAATAGCTGTAGTGTTTTAATGTAGGGGTTTATGCTTATAATATAGATAGGTTTTTAGTAAAAAATCTTGACTTTTTAAACATTGCATGTTAAAATAACATCTATCGGACATTAAGAGATATTGCCGATAACAACTAAATACAACTAATCAATCTTGGCCATGGAGAAATACTCAAGTAGGTCGAAGAGGCGCCCCTGCTAAGG
>CAYJOX010000245.1:0-2622 GCA_964371915.1 uncultured Oscillospiraceae bacterium | reverse complement strand
CTTTGCCGTACCGAGCATATGTTCTTCGAGGGCGACCGTATTAAGGCAATGCGTGAGATGATTCTATCTAAAACACACGAGCAGCGCCTAACCGCACTTGAGAAACTACTTCCGATGCAAAGGGGCGATTTCGAGGCTATCTACGATGCTATGGGTGAGTTCCCTGTAACAATTCGTTACCTCGACCCGCCGCTACATGAGTTCCTACCGACAGCGGCAGAGGATATCAAGGCACTTGCAGCCGAGATGAAGATGTCGATAGACGAGGTTAACGCCATTATAAGCAGCCTACACGAGTTTAACCCGATGATGGGCCACCGTGGTTGCCGCCTTGCAGTATCCTATCCGGAGATTGCACAGATGCAGACAAGGGCAGTTATCGAGGCCGCTATCAACGTTAAGAAGCGCCGCCCCGAGCTAAACCTTGTGCCGGAAATCATGATTCCGCTTGTAGGTGAGTACAAGGAGCTTCAGTTCCTACGCAAGGTAGTAACCGAGGTTGCAGACGAGATTATTGCAAAATCCGGTATCGAGCTAAAATACATGGTTGGTACCATGATCGAGATACCTCGTGCGGCACTTCGTGCTAACGATCTTGCAAAAGAGGCTGAGTTCTTCAGTTTTGGTACAAACGATCTAACACAGATGACATTCGGCTTCTCCCGTGATGATGCCGGTGCATTCCTTGATAGCTACTATGCAAAGCAGATCTACGAATTTGATCCATTTGCAAAGTTAGACCGTAAGGGTGTAGGCCGCCTTGTGAAAACAGCGGTAGATCTTGGTAGAGAAACACGCCCGGACATTAAGCTTGGTATCTGTGGTGAGCACGGCGGTGACCCGTCCTCCATCGAGTTCTGCCAGCAGATAGGCCTTGCCTATGTAAGCTGCTCTCCTTTCCGTGTACCGATTGCACGTCTAGCGGCAGCACAGGCAGCTATCAACTACCCAATGAAATAGTATAGTTACTTGCATTAAACCCCTTAGGTTAACCTTAACCTAAGGGGTTAACTATTTTTGCATAACAATAGCCGCTCTAAACGGGCAGGGTGTTATTATTGACAAAACTTTGCAGAAAAGGTATAATTAAATATAATAGGCTAATTATATTTAAGAAAGGTTAGGCAGTGTCATTACTGGATAAGATATTTGGCGATTTTTCCAAGAAAGAGCTAAAAAAGATAGAACCGATTGTAAAGGAGGTTGCCTCCTTAGAGGATAGATATAAGGCAATGTCCTCCACCGAGCTTGCAGAGCAGACAGAGCTGTTTAAACAGCGTATTGCAAAGGGCGAAACACTACAGCAGATTATGGCCGAGGCCTTTGCTGTATGCCGTGAGGCTTCCTCCCGTGTGCTTTTTATGCGCCATTTCGATGTGCAGATTGTCGGTGGTATAGTGCTTACACAGCGCCGCATAGCAGAGATGAAAACCGGTGAGGGTAAAACCCTGGTTGCAACGCTTGCCGCCTATCTAAACGCATTAGAGGGCAAGGGCGTGCATGTAGTTACCGTTAACGATTACCTTGCAAAGCGTGATAGCGAATGGATGGGTAAGCTGTACCGTTACCTTGGGCTTACGGTGGGTGTTATTACCCACGGCATGACAAACGATGAGCGCCGTGCCGCCTATAACTGCGATATAACCTACGGCACCAACAACGAGCTGGGGTTTGATTATCTGCGCGATAATATGGTAACCTATAAAGAGAACCGTGTACAGCGTGGCCACCATTTTGCAATAGTTGACGAGGTGGACAGTATCCTTGTTGATGAGGCAAGAACACCGCTTATTATATCCGGCGCCGGCGATAAATCCAGCGATATGTATAAGCTGGTAAACAGCTTTGCAAAAACCCTTAAATCCCACCGTATGGTGGAGATGGATAGCAAGGAAGAGCATGACGATACCGTCGATTCCGACTATATCATAGACGAAAAGCACAAGACGGTAAGCCTTACAAAAAGAGGTATAGAAAAGGCAGAGCGTTTCTTCTCGGTAGATAACCTTGCCGAGGGGGATAATGCCGAGCTCATGCACCATATCAATCAGGCCATACGTGCCTACGGTGCAATGAAAAGGGATGTTGATTATATAGTCAAGGATGGCGAGGTTGTAATTGTAGACGAGTTTACCGGGCGTATGATGCTAGGTAGGCGCTACAGTGCCGGCCTGCATCAGGCTATCGAGGCTAAGGAGAATGTAAACATAGCAAGGGAGAATAAGACCCTCGCTACCATTACATTCCAGAACTATTTTAGAATGTACTCCGGCCTATCCGGAATGACAGGTACAGCCAAAACCGAGGCGGCGGAATTTTCGGACATTTACGGTCTTGAGGTTATAGAGATACCCCCCAACCGCCCGAACTGCCGAAAAGACAACGAGGATAGTGTATATAAAACCGAGGACGGCAAGTTCCGTGCCGTGGTAGATCAGGTTGTGCAGTGCCACGAGAAGGGGCAGCCGGTACTTGTTGGTACCATTACTATCGATAGAAGTGAGATGATCTCCTCCATGCTAAAGCGTAAGGGGATTAAGCACAACGTTCTTAATGCAAAGTTCCATGAGCAGGAGGCATCTATAGTTGCACAGGCCGGTAAATATGGAGCGGTTACTATCG
>CAYJOX010000244.1:0-2632 GCA_964371915.1 uncultured Oscillospiraceae bacterium | reverse complement strand
GGAGGCTTTGTATCGGTAGATGGTAGATTTTTTGTTGTATTAACCGGCAGATAGGCAGAATAGAAAACTCGTTTAAGGCTATATTTTTTATAAAGGCCGGCCGTTAGCTTTAAAATCTGGTAATCTGTTTCGTTCGTTGCGCCTACAATCATCTGGGTACTCTGGCCGGCAGGGGCAAACTTTGGCGCACTTTTGTATCGGACAAGCTCACTGCTGTTTTGTTTAATACCGGCAGAGATTAACCCCATAGGCCTTAGTATACTATCCCGCTTTTTTTCCGGCGCAAGCCTTATAAGGCTACGCTCGGAGGGCAACTCTATGTTTATACTTATCCTATCGGCAAGCATTGCAAGCCTTTCGGTAAGTAGGCTATCCGCATTTGGTATTGCCTTAACATGAATATAGCCGTTAAACCTATATTCATCCCTTAATATACGAAGTGTTGATATCATCTGCTCGGCGGTATGATCCGGATTTTTGACAACCCCCGAACTTAAAAACAAGCCCTCTATGTAGTTGCGGCGATAGAACTCAATGGTAAGAGTAGCAAGCTCCTGCGGCGTAAAGGTTGCCCTTTTAGTGTCATTACTACGGCGATTAACGCAGTACTCACAATCATAGATACAGGCATTGCTCTGCAAAACCTTCAGCAACGATATACAGCGCCCATCAGAAGAAAAAGAGTGGCAGATTCCACAGGATGATGCACTACCTAAACCATGGCCGTTTGAGCCACGGTCTACACCGCTTGATGTACATGCGGCATCATATTTAGCCGCATCTGCTAATGTTTGCAGTTTATTCATTATATCCATTTTCAAAATCATCCCTTTTGTATATTAAAATTATATCACAAAAGGTGAATCTAATCAAGTATAAATTCATATAATTCACTATAAATATGAATTTACTCATATCTATACTAAATCGCATATTATATTGATATGTA
Organism: uncultured Oscillospiraceae bacterium; assembly: GCA_964371915.1. Classification (GTDB taxonomy): domain Bacteria; phylum Bacillota; class Clostridia; order Oscillospirales; family Ruminococcaceae; genus CAYJBH01. The sequence goes on along the minus strand of CAYJOX010000244.1, from coordinate 1,683 downwards.
TGTTTAAATATGTTATTATATAAAGTAATTGAGATAAATACATCGAGGGAAAATGATTAAATATAGCGTAAAAAAACCATATACTATCTTTGTTGGCATAATGCTAATAATAGTACTTGGTGTTGTTTCTTTTTTAGGGTTAAGTACCGATTTGCTACCTTCTATGGATCTGCCGTTTGTAATAGTACAGACAACCTACCCCGGTGCAAGTCCGGAAAAGGTGGAAACAACCGTTACAAGGCCTATAGAACAGGCAGTAGCAACGGTTAGTGGGCTTGAAAGTTTAACCAGTATTTCCTCAGAAAATGTTAGCATTGTTATTATGGAGTTTAACGATGCAGTTAACATGGACTCTATAATGATTGATCTAAGCAGTAACCTTGATATGGTTTCAGGCTATTTCGATGATACGGTTTCACCTCCTATCCTGATAAAGATAAATCCCGATTCCCTTCCGATACAGCTTTTCACCGTTAATTATGACGGGATGGATATAAAAGAGCTTACAAACTATCTTGAGGATGAACTACAGCCAAAACTCGAACGTGTAGAAGGTGTTGCTACCGTAGATCTAGATGGTTTAGTTGAAGATAGGGTTGAAATACAGCTTAACCAATCCAAGATAGATATTGTTAACGATAACATTCTTGAGATTATCGATGGTGATTTATATGAAGCAAAGGTAGAGCTTAACGATGCGAAATCCGAGATAGACGATGGCCTTATCGACCTTGAAAGCTCACGGGAGGAGGCAATAGCAGGCCTTGCACAGGCCTCGTCCGAGCTTGATGCCGGCATTGCACAGGCGCAGGCTATGGCGTCGGAAAAGGCAACGCTTGAGGCAAATCTAGGTATTAAAAAAGGGCAGCTTGAGCTTACACGGGTAAAATACCAGCTTGCCGGTGCTATCGAGATGTTTTCCCTCATGCCCCCTGTAATGGACAGTTTAACAATAAATGATATTCTTTTATCGTTAACCGATCCTGCCCAGATAGCGGCAATTAACCAGCTAATAGCCTCCGGCATGTTTAGCGCGCAGGATACTCTTGCTGATATTAAAACTATGCTCGGTACTACAATGGCAGAGATTAATATCCAGCTAGCAGCTGTTGCAGCCCCGGCCGCTATTATTAACTCCTCCGATTCTAGCTTTTTAGCCACTCAGGTAACAGCGCTTGAGCAGGAGGAGGCAAGCCTTAACCAAAGCATAGCCGAAGCAGGATTAATGCAACAACAGCTAGATAGTGCAGTTATAGAATTAAAGGCATTACATGCCGAGATGGAAACTAATAAGTTAACACTTACCTCCGAGTTAGCAGTAACCGAGGCACAGCTTAACGCATTATCGGCAGAGATGGAGCAGGGGCTTACCGAGTTTGAAGCTGCACGGGATGATGCACTAAAAAATGCTAACATCGATTCACTTGTTACAATAGATGCCCTTTCCGGCATATTGGCGGCACAAAACTTCTCATTTCCTGCAGGTTTTGTACTGTCCGATACCGAACAGCTGACAGTTAAGGTGGGCGATCAGCTTTCCGATATTGAGGAACTACAAAACCTTGTGTTACTAGATATGGGGCTCGATGGGTTAGAGCAGATAAAACTTAGTGATGTAGCCGATATTACGGTTACAGATAACTCGCAGGATAGCTATGTACGGCTAAACGGTAACCCTGCGGT
>CAYJOX010000243.1:0-2673 GCA_964371915.1 uncultured Oscillospiraceae bacterium | reverse complement strand
GTACAGATATCGTGGCGGCAATGCCGGGCAATGCGTTAAGCTACCCAATATGGATAGATAGGGTGTTTGCGGACTATGCTAATATTCCAACAGTCGGAATGGGCCCGAACTATGAGGTGGAGGCAATACTTGCTACCGAGCCTGATCTAATAATTGTTTCGTCGGACCATGAGGAGAACTACACCATCCTAAGGGAATCCGGAATACCTACAATAGGCCTTTCCAGCACGGCAGATGGCACCGATACACTTGCAACGGCTAACAGCTGGTACGAGGTGTTAGGGCAGATCTTTAACGAGCAGGAAAAAGCAGATATGCTTATCGAGAACTCTGATAATATTAGGGCGTTGGTAGAGACTACCTCCGGCACCGTTGCAGAGGATGCAATGTTAAACGGATTAATGCTACCGGATTACTCCGAAAATATTATTGAGGTATCTAATAACGATTACTACGGCGGTTTTTGGCTTGGTACAGCCGGTGTTGGCAATGTGGCAAAAGATGTTGTAGGTTGGGAATCCAATATAGAGGAGGTTATAAGCTTTAACCCCGATATTATCTACCTGTCATCCTTCTCTGCCTATACGCCATCACAGATGATGTCCGATTCGGCAGTTGAAGGCCATACATGGTCGGTTATTGCCGCGGCCGAGAATAATAATGTATATAAATTTCCGGTTGGATTGTTTAACTGGTACGCACTATCACCCGATGCACCTATATCACTGCTTTGGGTTGCAGCTAATGCCTACCCCGAAGCATATGCAGATGTAGATATATCGGCAGAGGTTAAAAATCATTATGCCCTGTTTGGTATCGAGCTTACAGATGAAGAGGTTACCGATCTATTAGCACAAGAATAATGCTTAAAAACAACGAAAAAAGAAAATTTGCAGCTATATTTCCGTTCCTTGTGGCGGTGCCGTTTATTACGGCAATTATCTGCATAGGCATAGGAAAATACTACATAAGCCCAGCCGATACGGTGCTATCACTCTGGCAGTTTTTTACCGGTGCTGAGGATATAGCGGATAAAACAGCATACAGTGTTATTACTAATTCAAGGCTACCCAGGGTGCTGCTTGCGCTACTTGCCGGCGCGGCACTCTCGGCGGCCGGCGTGGCTTTTCAGGCCGTGTTTTCTAATCCTTTAGCGGCGCCCGATACGCTTGGGGTTTCTGCCGGTGCCGGATTTGGTGCATGCCTTGCACTGCTTTTCGGCCTATCGGCTATATCGGTACAGCTGTTTGCTTTTACGGGTGGAATTATTGCCGTAGCATTAACATTTTTAATTAGCAAAAGCAAGGTTGTGGGGCATACCCCCACAACCTTAATTTTAAGTGGTATTGCGATAGCGGCACTTTTTCAATCCGGCACAGCCATGACCCAGATCATGGCAGACCCAAACCAGACATTGCCGGAGATTACCTACTGGTTAATGGGTAGCCTAAGCCGTGCAAACCTTAACGCTTTAATGATATCGTTTCCTTTTTTATTAGTTTCTATTACAATACTATTAGTTTTAAGGTGGCGTTTAAATGTGCTATCTCTCGATGAGTATGAGGCAAAAACATTAGGTGTGCCGGTAAAGATGCTTAGAACAATTGTGCTGATATGCGCCACGATATGTACCGCAACAAGTATATCACTATGCGGTATGGTTGGTTGGCTTGGTATATTAGCGCCACATATTGCGCGAATGGTTTTTGGAAGCGATAACAGGCATGTGCTGCCCGCCGGTATCTGCTTTGGCGCTACAGCGCTTATTATTACCGATACCCTTGCTAGGAATCTAGTATCCGGAGGGTTGCCTATCTCGGTTATTACCGCTGTAATAGGTGCACCTATTTTTATCATCTTGGTGCGAAAAACAGGGGGTGCAAGGCTATAATGTTTGAGATTAACAAGCTATATTTTGATTATCATAAAGATAAACCTTTGTTAAAGAATATTAATTTTAAGGTTAATGCCGGCGAGATAATCGCAGTGTTAGGCCCTAACGGTGCCGGAAAAACAACCCTTTTAAAATGTTTGTTAGGCATAAATGTAGCCAAAAGCGGCGAGTGTTTATTGCACGGTAGATCGGTATATGATTATGGGCGGTTACTCTATAAAGAGGTTGGCTATGTGCCACAGGCTAAAAACTACAATTCATCCTTCTTGGTTGAGGATATGATTTTAATGGGGCGCAGCATGCATGTTGCGCTTAACAAGCAACCCTCGGCCGAGGATCTAAAGGCTGTAGACGATATGATGGAATATCTGGAGATAACAAATCTACATGGTAAAAATATTCATCGAATAAGTGGCGGTGAGCTACAGATGGTGTTGCTTGCACGTAGCCTGGTGTTAAACCCTAAGTTTTTAATTCTGGATGAGCCGGAATCAAACCTTGATTACTATAACCAGATAACGGTTTTAGATACCCTAAAAAAACTATCACAAAAGGGGATAGCCTGTATATTTAACACCCATTATCCACAACATGCTTTAAGAATTGCCGATAAATCCTTGCTGATGAAAAAAGGTGAGCTGGTGGAGTTTGGTGCAAGCAAGGATATAGTCACGAAGGAAACACTTGCTAAGGTGTATAAGGTTAACACAAGCATTAACACTATAGCGGAATCGGAAAAAATGTTTTCATCGGTTACCTGCCTTGAGAAGCTGTGATTT
>CAYJOX010000242.1:0-2677 GCA_964371915.1 uncultured Oscillospiraceae bacterium | reverse complement strand
GTGTAGAAAGATAATTGAATAATAATAAAGAGGTGTGTTATGTCATTTTATAATGAGCTGATAGAATCCTACGATAGTATTAAACAGCGCATACCCTTTGCCCCTAAGGTTGCAGTTGTTCTCGGAAGCGGCCTTGGGGGCTTTGCCGACAGTTTAAATATAGAGGAGATCATACCCTACGACGAGATAAAGGGGTTTCCTGTGTCCACGGCACCGGGGCATAAAGGTAGGTTTGTATTTGCCCATATAGATGGAGTTCCTACAGCGATAATGCAGGGACGTGTGCATTATTATGAGGGATATCCGATGCACAAGGTAATCCTACCGGTAAGATTACTAAAGCTAATGGGCGCAGAGGTGTTGTTTCTCACAAATGCGGCAGGTGGCATTAATAGAGACTTTGCAGTGGGTGACTTTATGCTTATTACGGATCATATCACCTCCTTTGCACCACCGGCACTGGTAGGGGAAAATGTCGAGCAACTTGGTGACAGATTTCCCGACATGACCGACGTTTATAAACTTAACCTACAAAATGCAATTAAAGATACCGCAAAAAAGATAGGCGTAGGCCTAAAGCAAGGTGTTTATCTTCAAACCCATGGCCCAGCTTTTGAAACCCCGACAGAGATAAAAATGTTTGCAATGCTTGGAGCTGATGCCGTGGGAATGAGTACAGCTTGCGAGGCCACTGCCGCAAACCATGCCGGAATGAAGGTGTGTGGAATATCCTGCATATCAACCGCCGCAAGCGGATTATCCGATGAAAAGTTATCCTCAGATGATGTTAACAAGGCGGCAGAAAAGGTGGGGGAGAGTTTTTCAAAACTAGTACGAGCATCAATAGTAGCTATAGCAGCTGTAACGGAGTAAAATGAAGACAAAATTTTTTGATACCGCCAGAATAACAATAAAAGGCGGGAGAGGCGGCGATGGTGCTGTCTCCTTTAGGCGTGAAAAATATGTTGCGGCCGGCGGGCCGGACGGTGGAGACGGAGGACATGGTGGCAATGTATTGTTTGTGGCCGATGATAACCTATCCAGCCTTTTAGATTTTAGATATAAGCGCAGTTATAACGCCCAGAACGGTGAACCGGGTGCCGGTAAAAACATGTATGGAAAGAGTGGCGTAAATACCATTGTAAGGGTGCCAAGAGGTACTATACTAAAGGAGGCCGAGACAGGGCACCTGATAGCAGATATCTCAGGTGACGAACCGGTACTTGTTGCTAAGGGCGGCAAGGGGGGGCTTGGTAACCAGCACTTTGCTACCCCCACAAGGCAGGTGCCAAATTTTGCAAAGCCCGGCAGGGAGGGTGAAACCTTTGAAATAATACTGGAGCTAATGCTTATTGCCGATGTCGGACTTCTTGGATTTCCTAATGTAGGCAAATCAACCTTGCTATCGGTGATATCTGCGGCTAAGCCAAAAATTGCAAACTATCACTTCACAACTCTTATACCCTCACTTGGCGTTGTAAGAGTATCGGAGGAGGCGAGCTTTGTAGTTGCAGACATTCCGGGTATTATTGAGGGCGCATCGCAAGGGGTTGGACTAGGGCATGATTTCCTAAGGCATACCGAGCGTTGTAGGCTACTATGGCATATTGTTGATACTTCATCTATTGAGGGAAGAGATCCTATCGAGGATTACAATACTCTTAACAACGAGCTTAAACAATTTTCAGAAAGGCTAGCCGATAGGCCTCAGCTACTTGTAGGAGGAAAATCCGATATTGCAACCGAAGAGCAGAAGGAATATCTACGAGAGTTTGCAGCTGAAAAGGGGATGAAGGTATTCTTTATAAGCGGTGCTACCCATCAAGGCCTAAAGGAACTTGTGGACTATACATTCCATGCACTTGCAGACATAGAGAACCCCGAGATAGAGATACCAAAGTATGTGGCACCACCACCTCCTCCACTTAGAGCCTTTGAGGTTAAACAGATTTCTGGTGATGAGTATAGTGTGGATGCACCATTCCTCGAAAGATTACTGTTAGGAAGCGATGTAAGCGATTATTCAAACCTACAGCATTTCAGTAATGTTATGATAGAAAGTGGTGTTATAGAGGAGCTAAGAAAGGCCGGTGCAACCGAAGGAGATACAGTGTATATCGGTGAATGGGCATTCGACTTCGTGGAGTAAAATATGCTAAAGGAGATTAGTAGTTCTGAGGTTTTAGGGCGCTCACCAAATGTGCTTGCCTATGTGGGGGATGCAGTTTTAGAACTTTATGTAAGGGAACGGTTGGTATTAAAAGGAGTGGCACAGCTAAGCCAGCTGCACAAGGCCACAACCAACGCTGTATCTGCCAAGGGGCAGGCAAAAGCATACGAAAAGTTGCTGGATATCCTTACTGAGGGTGAACTGGCAACTATGAAGCGTGGAAGAAACACCGATAGTGGTGCGGTACCTAAAAATGCTACAACAGCACAGTATCGAGCCGCAACCGGTGTAGAATGCTTAATAGGCTGGCTCTACCTAAAGGGCGAAACAGAGCGCCTAAACGAAATTTTAAAGATTTGTTTTGAATAAGATGAGATGAAGGAAATAAGATGCCAAAGATAATTTTTGATTCCCTTGATAACGAATCGGCTAAGGTTTTATCTGCTGGTTTAACCGCCCCTTTAGCCAAAGAGATTGGATGCCCGGAAGATTGGTTTATATTTACAT
>CAYJOX010000241.1:0-2685 GCA_964371915.1 uncultured Oscillospiraceae bacterium | reverse complement strand
AGCGTGGTGACAATGCAGGCAACAATTTTTATGGCTGTTCAAATTACCCTAAGTGTAGAAACATTGTAAATATTGAAAGCAAATAAATTTCTGATACTCGCCGATATAAGTAACCCGCCTAACCTCCTGCATTGTTAGGAATAAATCCTAGTGAAATCGCCGAGATCATTAACAATATGGATATTGAACAGATAAATAATCGGTTCGGTGAGCATGATGTCAAAGATATCACTCCAAAAATTCTGATCGAGTTTCATCAAAATATACAACGAGAGAACGACCTGTCCTTCACAGCGAAGGAACATCTGCGCTGGGTGTTGTGTGCGGTGTTCAAGGTTGTGATGGTGCATAAGTTTATGGTGATCAATCCGGCGTTTAGGACGTTTCGGCACGAGAAAAAAGTGTTTCTCACTAATTTGCTTTAGAAATAATTTTCTAAAAAGTATTGTAAGTTAATATTATCTATGTTATAATTACAAAAATCAAATATTGATTGACAATGGAGTCATGAACGCAATGCATTTTTATAATGCATATTTTGCGCTCTGACTCTTATTTTTTTGGAGGTTTTGCATATGACAAACACACTTTATGATAAAAATTATGAACATGATGCCTGTGGTATAGGTGCCGTGGTATCTATTGATGGAATAAAAAGTCATGAGGTTGTTTCAAACGCACTGTCTATTGTGGAAAAGTTGGAACACCGAGCCGGGAAGGATGCACTCGGCGAGACCGGTGATGGAGTTGGAATCCTAGTTCAGATTTCACACAAATTTTTTTCTGCCCTTAATCTAGGGTTTGAGATCGGTGCCGAGCGCGACTATGGTATCGGAATGTTCTTTTTGCCATCAAACCCTCAAAAAAGGAAGCAGGAAAAAAAGATGTTTGAGATTATCACACAAAAAGAGGGTGCTGAGGTTTTAGGCTGGCGAGCCGTCCCCACCGACCCCGGTGTGCTTGGTAAGCGTGCTATCGAAAAGATGCCCTGCATAGAGCAGTGCTTTATTAAAAGACCGCAAACTCTAAAACAGGGGGTTGAGTTTGATCGCAGATTGTATATAATTCGTCGTGAATTTGAACATAGTTCAACGGATAGCTATATCCCCAGCCTTTCCTCCCGAACTATAGTATATAAAGGAATGTTTTTAGTAAATCAGCTAAGGGCTTTTTATCTTGACCTACAGGATAAGGCATACGAAAGCTCTATTGCAATGGTACACTCAAGATTTTCTACTAACACTAATCCCAGCTGGGAGAGAGCACATCCAAACAGGGTGATCCTTCATAACGGTGAGATTAACACCATTCGAGGCAACGTCGACCGTATGATTGCAAGGGAGGAAACACTATTTTCAAGCATAATGGATGATGAAATAGGCAAGGTTCTACCAATTATAAACAACGAGGGTTCCGATTCTGCAATGTTGGATAACACACTTGAGTTTTTATATATGAACGGCGTGGATTTGCCACTTGCCGTTATGATGGCAATACCCGAACCATGGAAGAACGATCCTTACATGGACAGAAAGAAGAAGGATTTTTACCACTATTACGCTACCATGATGGAGCCCTGGGATGGGCCTGCGGCAATCCTGTTTTCTGACGGCGACATAATGGGTGCTGTGCTTGATAGAAACGGCCTACGCCCTTCACGATATTACCTTACAAAAGATAATACACTTATACTATCATCCGAGGTAGGGGTGCTTGATATTGCGCCCGAAACCATTGTGAAAAAATCTCGACTTCAGCCCGGCAAGATGTTGCTTGTGGATACTGTAAATAAGAAAATCATATCAGACGACGAGCTAAAAAGCAGCTACGCAGAAAGAATGCCTTATGGCGAGTGGTTAGATAGAAACCTTTTAAATCTTAAAGATTTGGATTTGCCAAACAAAAAGGTTCCAATGTATGACAAGAAGTTTCGTGAGAAGCTATATAAAGTTTTTGGCTATACCTACGAAGATGTAAAACAGGTTATTCTACCTATGGCAAAAAACGGCATCGAGGCCACCGCTTCGATGGGTACAGATATACCACTAGCAGTGCTATCTGAAAAACACCAACCTTTGTTTAGGTATTTCAAACAGATGTTTGCACAGGTAACTAACCCACCCATAGATTCACTTCGGGAGGAGATTGTTACCGATACAACGGTTTATCTCGGCTCTGACGGAAATCTGCTTAACGATTGTGCCGAAAACTGTAGAGTTCTTGAGGTGCAGAACCCCATACTCACCGGTACCGATTTAATTAAGATAAAAAACCTTAACGGTAAAGGTTTTAAAACCAGCACGGTATCTATCTGCTATTATAAAAACACCTCGCTTGAGAATGCAATCGACCAGCTTTTTATAAGCTGTGACAGAGAGTACAAAAGGGGTGCAAACATTATCGTCCTATCTGATAGGGGTATTGATGAAAATCATGTTGCTATCCCCTCCCTTCTTGCAGTTTCTGCCATGGAGCAGTATCTGATAAGGACAAAAAAGCGTACTGCAATATCGATAGTGTTAGAGAGTGCCGAACCACGCGATGTTCATCAATTTTCTACACTGCTCGGCTATGGTGCTCGTGCAATACACCCATACTTAGCACACGAATGTATCGAAGAGCTTATCGAGGAAAAGGTTCTTGATAAGGATCCATACACCGCCATACAGGATTATAACCATGCTG
>CAYJOX010000240.1:0-2704 GCA_964371915.1 uncultured Oscillospiraceae bacterium | reverse complement strand
CTCCCCTTACAGCGTCGGCTACCCAAGATCGGATTTAACAACATATTCAGAAAAGAGTATGTGACAGTAAATATCGCTCAGCTTGATGCTATAGCGGATGGAACTGTTGTTAACCGTGAGGCTCTGGTACAGGCAGGTATTTTAAGAAATACCCGCAAGGCCGTAAAGGTACTAGGTACCGGTGATCTAACAAAGAATCTAACCGTAAAGCTCGATGCATATACCGCTTCGGCTAAGGAAAAAATTGAAAAGGCCGGAGGAAAGGCCGAGGAGGTTTAGGTGCTGTCTACGCTTAAACAGGTATGGAAAATTGAGGATTTACGTAAGAAAATCCTATACACACTGATGATGCTATTAATCTTCAGAATCGGTGTGGCCATTCCGGTGCCCTTTATGAGCCCGGACGCGCTCTCAGCCCTTGTTACGCAGACCGGTAGCCTTCTAGGTTACTTTGATATGCTAACCGGTGGTGCCTTTTCACAGGCAACACTATTTGCATTATCTGTACAGCCCTACATTACCGCCTCTATTATTGTAAACCTTTTAACTGTTGCCATTCCGGCACTGGAAAGGCTTGCAAAAGAGGGCGAATCCGGAAGAAAAAAGATTCAAAAAATCACAAGATGGGCTGGTGCAGGCCTAGCGTTAGTACTTGCAATAATGTATTATTTCCTACTTCGCTCACAGAATGCACTTACCTACACAACCGGATTTGAAGGGATTTTCTCTGCAATAGTTATTATACTTGTCTTTACAGCAGGTGCTGTTCTTATAATGTGGATGGGAGAACAGATCGATCGTAAAGGAATTGGCAACGGACTATCTATACTGATTTTTGCAGGTATAGTATCCGGCCTACCAAGTATAGTTAGCAGTGTTAGCCAATATCTTGAGCTTGCTGCAAATGGCAATCCAATGATATACATCTACCTTCCGATCATCGGCATACTAGCACTTGCAGCTGTAGCTCTTGTGGTTGTACTAGCCGCTGCCGAGCGCCGTATACCGGTACAGTATGCAAAAAGAGTGGTTGGGCGTAAGATGTTTGGCGGACAGTCAACATTTATACCGATAAAGCTAAATATGAGTGGTGTTATGCCCATTATATTTGCATCGGCAATAGTTTCTATTCCTGGCACTATCACAGCATTTGCACAACCTTCACCGGATAGCACCTTAGGTCAGATTTTAGCTACCTTTAACTACAATGGCTTTGCCTACGCAATAATCTATCTACTGCTAATTGTAGGGTTCAACTACTTTTATGTATCGATGCAATATAATCCGGTAGAGATAGCAAATAATCTACGAAAAAACAATGGCACAATCCCGGGTATTCGCCCCGGTAAGCCTACCTCCGACTTCATTATAAAGGTTCTTTCTAAGATAACCTTTATAGGTGCAATATTCATTGATACCGTATCGGTAGGCCCGATTATTCTCGGTAACATAACCGGAATAAACCTACAGATGGGCGGTACCTCATTACTAATCGTTGTCGGTGTTGCACTTGATACGGTACGCCAGATAGAGAGCTACCTAACTATGCGCCACCACAAAGGCTTTTTAGAGTAAACAAGGAGGCTTCAAGTGAATTTAATTTTCTTAGGCGCTCCCGGTGCCGGTAAAGGCACGGCAGCAGAGGGGATAGCACAAAAATACTCCTTTGCTTCCATCAGTACCGGCGCAATTCTTCGGGAGGCAATCAAAAACCAAACCGAGCTTGGTATGACAGCAAAATCATTAATTGATGCTGGCAAGCTTGTGCCGGATGATGTTATAATAAACATTGTTAAGGAGCGTATCAAGGAAGACGATTGTAAAGCCGGCTTTATACTGGACGGAGTACCAAGAACGTTAGAGCAGGCTCGAATGTTAGATGAGCTTGGAGTCAGAATTGACAAGGTTGTTCAGTTTGACATAGACCCTCAGATCGTAATAGATAGACTTACCGGTCGAAGGGTTTGTGTAGACTGTGGTAACACATTCCACATACAAACAAAGCCAAGTTCTGTCGAAGGTGCGTGTGACCGTTGTAACGGAAAGCTAATTATCCGAAAGGATGACGAGCCACAGACCATCAAGGAGAGGCTAAAAGTTTACGATGAGCTTACAAAACCACTTGTAAAATATTACGAAGATACCGGTAAGCTTATAAATGTCAATGCAGCAAGCAGTATAGAAACTGTACTGAGTGAAGTATCAAAATCACTGGGGCTGTAGTTTGATAATTGTTAAAAATAATAAAGAGATTGAAAAGCTAAAAGCGGCTTGTGAGATATCTGCCGCCGCACTCAAGGCTACAGGAAGTGCCGTTACTATCGGCATTACTGGGCGAGAACTAGAGTCTATAGCGGCAAAAGTTATAATGCAGGCAGGAGCAAAACCTAGCTTTTACAAGTACGGAGGTTTCCCAGGCAAGATATGCATTTCGGTAAATGATACTGTAATACATGGCATACCGTCGAATGAAAAGTTAAAATCGGGCGATATTGTCAGTATAGACATAGGTGCATATTACGGAGGCTATCACGGGGACAACGCCGCTACCTATATGGTGGGCGAGGTAAGCGATGAAGCAAGGAAACTTGTTAAAGAAACATACAACTCGCTTCACAGAGCAATAGATGCTGCAAAATCCGGTAATAGGATTGGCGATATAAGCAATGCAATGCAGATCCATGTAGAGCAGTTTGGATTTAAA
>CAYJOX010000239.1:785-2708 GCA_964371915.1 uncultured Oscillospiraceae bacterium | reverse complement strand
CCTTATCGCAGATGATGCAGTAGAGCTTCGTCGTGTTTCAAACCGCACAATTGTGGGGCGTTCCCCCGAGAATATACGCCACTTTGTAGAGATGCGCGGCGTTGGTATAATTAATGTTGCTAGGGTGTTTGGCTTTGGTGCTGTAAAGGAGACCGAAAAGATAGATCTTGTGGCAGAACTTGAGGTTTGGGAAAATGGTAAATACTATTCTCAGACTGGCCTTGAAACAAAGTTTACCGATATACTTGGTATATCCATTCCTAGCTGCCTTATTCCAATTCGTCCCGGCCGTAACCTTGCGGTTATTATCGAGGCGGCGGCTATTAACAACCGCCAAAAGAAGATGGGTTATAATGCCGCAAAGGAACTGTTTGCTCATATGGGGATTGAAGAATAATGAATATTATCGCAGACCTGCACAACCATACAATAGTGTCTAAACATGCGTTTAATACAATAACGGAAATTGCAAGAAGGGCTTCGGAACTCTCACACTTCGCTATCGCTATTACAGATCACGGACCGGATTTAAGTGATGGAGCACACCCGTGGTATTTCTGGACACTGAAAAATCAACCCGATATTATGGAGGGGATATTTGTAATTAAGGGGATAGAGGCTAATATAGTCGATATCGACGGTAGGCTTGATTGTGAGGCAATTATCGAGGCTGGCTGTGTAGATTTCACCCTTGTATCTATCCATGGGGATTTTTTTGAAAGGTTGGAAAGAGACGCAGCTACCGAGCTTTGGCTTAACATCGCAAAAAGGACAAAAGTAGATATGATAGGCCATAGTGAGGAGTCTAGGTATGCCTACGATTATGACAGAGTAACCAAAGCATTTTCTGACAATAATAAAATAGTTGAGTTAAATGTGGCTTCTGCAAATGTAAGGCCGGGTAACGAGGAGAATATGAAGGAGCTCATACTCGCCTGTAAGAATAATGAAACACATGTTGCGATAAACAGCGATTCACACTCTATATACACATTAGGTAAATATAATAGCATGGTAACATTGTTAAGAGAGCTTGATTTTCCAAAGGAGCTAGTTGTGAACTCCTCTAAAGAGAGATTACTCTCGATGTTCAGGACTCACAACCCTGAGCTTTACCGGCGCCTGTCAGAGTATGATATAGCATTTATCTGAACGATAATTTAACTACGGAGATAAAACATGTATATAATTTGGGGTCTCATCTTTGTTGGTGCCGGTCTTGGAGCCCTGCTAAACCCAAGAAAATATTTTGAGGTAAATGAGAGCTTTAAAAGCTTTATAAAAAGAAGTACAACAGGGCCGACTAAGATGTACCTTGTCTGTACCAGGATAGGTGGTGCTATCTTAATACCTGTAGGACTATATACAATATATTTACATTTTACGGTTTAGTCGGCATAAAACTATAGGTAGCCGTTTTAAGCTTAGCAAGATATGGGGTAAATATGGATTTTATAGCAGCGATAAAGGATGAAGGAATACCAATTTTTACCGATGTTTCCTGCAAAACACTTTCCAGCTTTAAGATAGGAGGGGATACCGACTATCTGATAGAACCGCAAGATACCGAACAGCTGATTAAAACCGTTAGGCAGACAAAGCTGCACGGAATTAAATATATTCTTATAGGGTGTGGAAGCAACCTGCTATTTGCGGACGAGGGATATAGGGGTGCAGTAATACGGTTAAAGCCTCCTTTCTCTAGCAAAGATATACTAGACGATAATAAGATAAAGATATATGCCGGTGAGAGGCTTTCTACAGCCTGTAACTTTGCGTTAGAACACTCGCTTTCGGGGATTGAGTTTTGTTACGGAATACCCGGGTCGATGGGTGGGGCCGTATATATGAACGCCGGTGCCTATGGGGGTGAGATTACCGATGTATTTCACTCTGCCGAGGTTTTAACTAAAAATTTAGATA
>CAYJOX010000239.1:0-775 GCA_964371915.1 uncultured Oscillospiraceae bacterium | reverse complement strand
GATATAGAGCAACGCAGTAAAGAACAGATGGAGTTTGCCTACCGCCACAGTGCGCTTTGCCACAACGACGAAATAATGGTGTCTGTTACGCTTCAGCTTAACCCTGGCAACAGGGAAGAGATACACAAGCGCATGAATGAGCTTATGCAACGTAGGATCGATAAACAGCCACTCTCCTTGCCAAGTGCCGGAAGTACATTCAAACGCCCAAAGGGTGGTTATGCCTCTGCACTTATAGACGAATGTGGCCTTAAAGGGTTAAGTGTAGGTGGTGCATGTGTAAGCGAGAAACATGCAGGTTTTGTTGTGAACAAAGGTAATGCAAGCTGTAGCGACGTTTTAACACTATGCGATAAAATATCAGATATGGTATACGAAAAAAAGCAGATAAGGTTAGAGCCGGAAATTAGTATGCAGGAGTTGTTGCTGGTTACCGGCCTTTCAGGGGCTGGTAAATCGTTGGTGATGCGTGCGCTTGAGGATATTAATTTTTTCTGTATAGATAACCTACCGGCCGATATGCTTTGCGAGCTTTTAAAGGTTAAGGAGCTGAAAAGAAGATATGCCGATAGGCTTGCCATTACGGTAGATATAAGAAGTGGTGAAGATTTTGAGGGGGTGCTGGCGGCACTCAAACAGAAGACCGATGGCTATACTATAAAACTACTTTTTTTAGATGCAGATGACAATATTCTTGCACATCGGTATAAAGAAACACGCCGTTGCCACCCGCTTACCGTCAGGCGGAATCTATCCATAGATGAGGCTCTTGTTC
>CAYJOX010000238.1:0-2713 GCA_964371915.1 uncultured Oscillospiraceae bacterium | reverse complement strand
TTGCGGTTGATGCTGTAGCATCAGGTGTCTCTTCCGGTGCCGGATCACCGGAACATCCGGCCATTGTTGCAAGCAACATAGCGAGTGCGATCGTTAACGATGCAATTTTTTTAAAACCTTTCATTAAATCCTCCTCGAAATTGTCTACCTACTAAAATAATAGCAGTTTATGATAATTAAGTAGATACATCTGATATGTATAAAAACTAGAGCGAATCGATGTATTAATTAACTTAATTAACTTAATTAAAAGTATACACCTATTTATCGGTCAAATCAATACACTTTTTGCACAACGTTATTGAGTTTTTTTGTTTAAATATACTATTGCGAAAAAGTGTTCATTATTCACCCTGCAGTACTTTGAATAATTGCCGGATGGATTTCACGAAAAACAAACAATATTATCTTTGATTTACCGTTTATATATGGTATAATCTTGTTAATAGATTGTTTAAGATGGTGTGATTGATGAAGATAATACTGTTCGGTTCTGCTTTTAACCCCCCTCACAATGGGCATGTTACATTAATAAATGAGGCGGTAAAACAAAGAGCACCCGACATTGTAATACTCGTGCCCACGGGCAACCCTGTACATAAAAAGATACCGAATAATACAAAAAAAGCTCGGCTAAAGATGTCTATGGAGTTAGCAAAATTAGTGGGATGTAAATGCCTTGTCTCGGATTATGAGATAAAGCGTAAGAAACCGAGCTACACCTTAGATACGTTGTTGCATATTAAAAAGAAATATCCGGGAAGTAGTGTGGAACTGTTAATAGGAAGTGATATGCTACTATACTTTTCTAAATGGCATAGATATACTGAAATAATAAAACTTTGTACCGTTGTTGCTGCGGCAAGAGACGATGTTGACCGGCGTATGGTAACCTCGGTTATAACGGCAATAAACAACCTAGGTGGGAATGCTCTGCTTATGCCGATAAACCCGGTTGTTATATCTTCGGGTGAGATAAGGAGGATGGTTCAGCAATCACAGGATTTTAGCGAACTTGTGCCGAATAAGATTGTTCAGATAATTAAATCCGAAAAGTTATACCGCCCCTTACATCTTAGGGTGATAGCAAAACATGCAGAAAAACAGCTAAGCGCAAAGCGGTATCACCATACTTTAATGGTTTGTAAGATGGCAATAAAACTTGCAAATATTAACGGAGTAAACCGTTATAAGGCGTGTGTTGCCGCACTTTTGCATGATGTAGCCAAGGAGTTTTCACAGGAAAACATGTTGCAACTTTTAAAAAATAGTGATATAATAACAAAATGGAAGGATGTACCTTTTTCGATATGGCACGGCTTTGCAGGTGCTGAATATGCAAAACAAGAGCTGATGGTTTTAGACGAAGAAATACTCTCTGCCATAAGATGGCATTCTACAGCAAAAGCCGGAATGTCCAAACTTGATAAGATCATCTATCTAGCAGATATGGTGAGTGAAGATCGGGATTTTGCACAGCTACCCGAGCTACGACAAAAGGTATTTGTCGACCTAGACGGTGCGTTACTTGATTCTCTTAAGCTATGCTTAGATTGGTTATCTCGAGATGCAAAACCTATTTCACCTTATACGCTACAGGCGTTAGAGGAGCTGAAAGGAACTATTATTGAGCAGGAAGAATAATAAAAACTTGTCTACGCGGCAAAGGCATAGGCAGAAAAGTATATTTAATCGTTTTATTACGGTGCTGTTGGTTATGATTGTCTCGGTAACCGGAATTGGCGCTGGGGCATATATTTATCTGGATAATCTTGTAGGAACTACAATCTCCGGTGTTTTACCCAGCGAGATAGGTACATCACCGGAACTACGTGGTGATGTGGTTAACATCCTTGTGGCCGGTATAGATTTTGAGGAGGGGAGAGGCAACGACCCTGCACAAGGCCTGACCGACCTTATAATGTATGTAAGTTTTGATATTAAAGCACAGAAGATGTCTATCTTTCAGATACCGAGAGATACCTATATAGGAACTGAGTACGATACCGGCTCTGGCCCCGGTGCATTAAAGATAAATGCACTCTATCGTAATGCCGATGATCCAAGCGATCGTATCGGTGCCCTTGCACAGTGTATATATGATCAATTTAAACTACCTATCGACTACTATGTTACCATTAATATGGAGTCCTTTAAGGGCATAGTAGATGCAATGGGTGGTATAGAGATATATGCTCCGAGAGACATATATCAACAGGATGAATATGGTAACACTAACACGGAGCCTACCTACGAGGCAGGCAACTACTATACGGTTGACGGTGCACATGCCGAGGTGTTTGTAAGGTCTCGTGAGTATGCCAATGCCGATATCGATCGCCTACTCGTACAGCGTTATTTCTATGCGGCACTGTTTAAGGAGTTTACCTCCATGCCGCTATCCGATGTGATTAAGTTAATGCCCTACTATGTAAGTTTTGTTAACACCGATATGGACCTTGCAACGATGGGATCAATTGCTATGTCGGCCATGAATGTACCTGCCGAAAATATTGTAATAGCAACCATGCCGGGTGAGGGTTTTACCGAATACTTTGATATAGTTGGGCAGAACAGCGCATTCCTATCGGCCCACTACAGCCCCACGGCAGATATACTAAACGAATACTTTAGGCCTTATTCCGAACCGGTACCAGAGGAGGAACTCGGAATTATAGAATACCAAAAAACAGTAGAGCTGGATGGCTCGGTA
>CAYJOX010000237.1:0-2724 GCA_964371915.1 uncultured Oscillospiraceae bacterium | reverse complement strand
CTATCCTATATTCAGGAGGAGCTTGCAAGATGACCGATAGCCAAATTCTTATAACAGGAGCCGGCGGTTTTATAGGAAAAAATCTTGTAGCAGAACTAAAAAACCTTGGCTACAAT
The DNA here is from genome assembly GCA_964371915.1 of uncultured Oscillospiraceae bacterium. GTDB lineage: Bacteria > Bacillota > Clostridia > Oscillospirales > Ruminococcaceae > CAYJBH01. The sequence continues at coordinate 2,608 of CAYJOX010000237.1, read as the reverse complement.
AACCTACTGCTTTTTGATATACACAACAGTGATGATGAGCTAAAGCAGTTCTGTGAAAAGGCAGATTTTGTATTCCACCTTGCCGGAATTAATCGCCCACAGTCTACCGATGAGTTCTATTCCGGCAATTCAGGCTTTACCGAGAAACTGCTTGAAACTCTAAAAGCTACAAACAGTAGGGCTCCTATAGCAGTTACAAGCAGTATCCAAGCGAGCCTAGATAACGATTATGGGAAGAGCAAGGCGATGGCTGAAAAGGCTATCTATGATTATGGACGTGTTACTGGTGTAACGGTAAATGTGTATAGGCTTGTAGGTGTGTTCGGCAAATGGTGCCGGCCAAACTATAATAGCGTTGTTGCAACGTTCTGCCATAACATTGCAAATGATCTACCTATACAGATAAATAGTCCGGATGCGGTGGTTACACTTTGTTATATCGATGATGTTATTGAGGGGCTTATCAAGCTGTTAGAGGGCGGAAATGATGCGCAAAGTAAATCTACTTTACAGATAGATCCGGAATATAAAATAACCCTAAAAGAACTATCGGAGCTGATCTTTTCCTTTAAAGAGGGAAGAAATACGGTTGTTGTACCGAGTGTAAAAAGCGATTTTGAAAGAAAGCTATACGGAACATATACCTCCTACCTACCACAGGATGCTTTCTCCTATCAGCTTAAAAATAACATAGATAACCGAGGGCATCTTGCAGAGTTTTTAAAAGATGGTAGTTTTGGCCAGCTGTTTGTTAGCACAACAAAGCCGGGCATTACAAGAGGGAATCACTGGCACCATACAAAAACCGAAAAGTTTTTTGTAGTATACGGTGAAGCCATGATAAAGATACGCAGGATAGACAGTGATGAGATTACGGAGATAAAGGTAGACGGTGAACACCCAACGGTTGTTGATATACCTACAGGTCATACTCACAATATAACCAATATCGGAGATGGCGATCTTGTTACCCTGTTTTGGAGTAGCGAGGTTTTTAACAAGGATAGGGCCGATACCTATTTTATGGAGGTTTAATAAGTGGCTAAATTAAAGCTAATGACGGTAGTGGGCACCAGGCCGGAGATAATAAGGCTAGCCGAGGTTATAAAGTGCTGTGATCGCTATTTTGACCATAGATTGGTTCATACAGGCCAGAACTACGATTATACTCTTAATGGTATATTCTTTGAAGAACTAGAACTACGTCAGCCGGATTTTTTTCTTGAAAGTGTAGGGGATGATCTTGGCGAAACGGTAGGTAATATTATCTCAAAAAGTTATAAACTTTTACGGGAGCAGATGCCGGATGCACTACTCATTTTAGGTGATACTAACTCCTGCCTATGCGCAATCTCTGCCAAAAGGCTTAAGATACCGGTGTTCCATATGGAGGCCGGTAACCGTTGTTTTGATGAAAACCTGCCGGAGGAGATTAACCGCCGTATTGTAGATCATATTGCCGATGTTAACCTACCCTATACCGAACATTCAAGAAGATACCTTCTATCGGAGGGGGTGGCAAAGAATAGAATTTTTGTTACCGGTTCCCCCATGCGTGAGGTACTGGAAAAATATCGCAATAAGATTGCCGATAGCGATGCACTTAAAAAGCTTGGATTAGAGCAGGGAAAATACTTTTTAATATCTGCCCACCGTGAGGAAAATCTCGATATAGAGCATAAATTCCTATCGCTTATGCAGAGTTTTAATACACTTGCCGAGACATATAATTTGCCAATAATCTACTCAACACATCCACGTAGCCAGAAAAGGCTTGATGCAAGTGGTTTTAAATTTCACCCACTTGTTCGCAACCTACCACCATTTGGCTTTTTTGACTATAATAGATTACAGCAGGGTGCGTTGTGTGTACTTTCCGATTCCGGCACATTGCCGGAGGAATCGGCTATTCTTGATTTTTGTGGCGTTTCTCTGCGCAACTCTACCGAGCGCCCCGAGGTGCTGGACAAAGGCACTGTAGTTATAGGTGGTGTTACGGCTAAGGATGTGATATCGGCGGTGGAACTTGCTATCTCTATGTACGAGAACAAAGAGCCGGTTGTTGTAGCACCGGATTATATTGATTCGAACGTTTCAGTAAAGGTAGTTAAGTTAATACAAAGCTACACCAAGATTGTGAACGAGTTTGTATGGCGAAAACCGGAATAAAAAGGTTGTTGGTAATATGCCAACACTACTGGCCGGAAGAATTTCGTATCAACGATATTGTTGCCGGCTTTATAGACGAAGGGGTTGAGGTAGATGTTCTGTGCGGAATACCAAACTACCCCTACGGTAATTTTTTTGATGGGTACAGCCTTTTTAAAAACAGGCGACAACAAAAGGGTGGAGTTAATATCTATAGAACAATAGAGATACCACGTGGTAAAAGCTCTATCGGTATACTTTTAAACTATCTTTCCTATCCATTTTTTGCAAGCTTTAGTATGTTAAAGCTTTTAGGAAAGAGGTACGATAGTGTTCTAAGCTATGAAACCTCACCGGTTTTAATGATATTTCCGGCAATACTCTATTCAAAATTAAAAAAACTACCGCTTTACAGCTATGTGCTGGATCTTTGGCCGGAAAACCTATACTCGGTACTGCC
>CAYJOX010000236.1:0-2737 GCA_964371915.1 uncultured Oscillospiraceae bacterium | reverse complement strand
TGCCATATGAACATTCAGCTCTACACCGTTAACCCTAACGCTTTTTCTCAACCTTTTCATATTGTTCCCTAAAATTTAAACTCAAATGCGGCGGATTGTATATTCCAAAGTTTAGTATAAATGCCGCCTGCCTTTAAGAGATCATCATGCTTTCCGTTCTCAACAATCCTACCATCGCTCACAAGCAAAATTTGGTCGGCATTTTTTATAGTTTTAAGCCGATGTGCAATCATTATTACGGTTTTGTTTTTAACAAGCTCTGCAATAGCACGCTGAACAAGAACCTCATTTTTAGCATCAAGGCTTGCGGTAGGTTCGTCTAAAAGAAGAATTGGTGCATTTTTAAGAATTGCCCTTGCTATGGATATACGTTGTTTTTCACCTCCCGAAAGGGTGCAGCCACCCTCGCCGATTATCGTGTCGTATCCGCCAGGCAATTGGACGATAAACTCGTGGCACTGTGCTTTTTTTGCCGCAGCTATCATCTCTTCATCACTGATATCCTCTCTGCCGAAAAGCAGATTTTCACGCACCGTTTCGTTAAATAGGTAGACCTCCTGTAGCACCATGGATATGTTTTGCATCCAGCTATCCGTGTTGGCGTTTTTAAGCTCGGTGCCGCCAATGGTTATTTCTCCTTCGGTAACATCCCAAAACCTTGCTATAAGGCGAAGTATTGTGGATTTACCGCTACCCGATGGCCCGACAATAGCCGTAAACTTTCCCTTTGGAATTGTGAACGATGCTTCTTTGAGCACGCAGTTCTCAAGGTTGCCGTCATAGGCAAAATTCACCTTATTAAAAACAATATCATTTTCGGCATCAATAGTTTGAGAGCCCTCAAATGATTTATTTGAAAACACCTTGTCTATACGCTGTGCCGCCACATGGTGAATTCTAAGCACGATCATATAGCGGATGTAGGTCATTATCGGCATTAAGATTTTCGTACCCACTATTATAATTGCAAGGTAGCTTGCTATGTCCAGGCTTCCACCCAAAACAAGGTATGCACCGACAAAGCATATTATCGGCAATGCCATGTTTGCAACCGAGCTTGCCCCGTTTACCAGTGTGCCGACAAAGGCTTCCGTCTTTAAATTTGTTTTCATAAGAGCCTCATAAGCATTTTTAAGTTTTTCAAAACCTTTGCCGGTTTGGTTATATGATTTTAAAACCTTCATCCCCTGTAGATACTCGCTAAGATACCCTGCGGCAACATCCCTTGCCCTCGCCGAATTTTGTGTAAGCCTTGTGGACATACTGCCTGAAAGTACAAGTATTATCACGGCAACAACTACCGAACCATAAAATGCTGCCGCCATAATGGAGTTATATGCAAAAAAGAATATTGAGGTTAAAACACAGCTGAATACTACGCTGAATATTCCTGTAAACATGCCGACCATGCTCTGCTCAAGCGCCAAAAAATCACCGGTGAAATTATTTATAAGCTCACCGGAACGCCTTTTTTGAAAATATCCGAGCGGTAGTGTACGCAGTTTATCTATAAAACGTGTCTTGTTTTCGGCGCAGTTTACGGCAGCGGGCAAAAAGGTATTGCGGTGTGCCGTTATACTCACCACAGCTTGCAACAAGAACATTACCCCTAAATATCCCGCAGTTGCCCAGAGTGCTTTATAATCAATATTTCCGCTAAATGCCGAAACAATAAACTGAATTGCAAACAGTGTTGCAACGGAAGGGAAGACTATAAACATATTCTCTATCGTTAAAAAAACGGTAGGTCTTATCATCTGTTTTGGCTGTGAACAGGTAAACTTTCTGATTATCTCTCTCATATCGTCATATCTCCTCTCTCGCCCAAAAGCAGGTTAAAGCTGTTTGCCTCATGCTGTAAGTTCCAAAGCATTCTGTACTCGGTATCGGTCGATATCAGCTGTTCATGCGTGCCACGCTCTTTAATCTCGCCTTTATTCAATAAAAGTATCTGCTCTGCACGCATAATACTCTGCAATCTGTGGGCGATTATTATTACCGTTTTATCTTTAGTGAGAGATATGAGTGCTTGCTGTATCAGATTTTCGTTCTCAGCATCGGAATAGGCAAGTGCCTCGTCTAAAACGATAATCGGTGCATCCTTTAAAATTGCCCTTGCGATGGAAAGCCGCTGTGTCTCACCGCCCGAAAGGCGAATGCCACCGCCGCCCAGCATCGTGTCATAGCCGTTTTTAGTTCCGAGGATAAACTCATGGCACTGTGCCGCCTTTGCTGCGCTTTCAACCCCTTGTCTGCTGTATTCTTTGTTCATTGTTATGTTTTCGTATATACTTCCCGAAAAGATATATGTATCCTGTAACACATAGGCGATATTGTCCATCAGTGTAGCGTAGGGGACATCTTTTATGTTTATTCCCCCTATCGATATTTCACCTTCCTCTACATCATAAAAACGAGAGATAAGTTGCCCTATAGTCGATTTGCCACCGCCGGACTCGCCTACAAGTGCCGTCATCTCGCCCTGTTTTGCGATGAAGTTAATGTTTTTAATTGCATAAGTTTTCTCTTCTTCCTGCGGCTGATAGGAAAAACTCACATTTTTAAACTCTATGTCGGTGATTAGACTTTTGCTTTGATTGCTTGCTGACTCTATTGGCTTCTGCGCAAAAATATCCTCAATAGCATCAAGACCGACAGCTAGAGTTGCCATCTGGGTGCCATAGCTTAAACAGGTCATTAGTGGATCGTATATTGCCGGTGTTATGATTAGTGCCAT
>CAYJOX010000235.1:0-2743 GCA_964371915.1 uncultured Oscillospiraceae bacterium | reverse complement strand
GTACCGCTAAGATTACCGAGAGGGAAATGCAGGGCGTACCACACCACATGTTGAATATTGTCAATCCTAATATGCGATTTAGTGTTGCCGACTATGTGAAGCTTGCAAGGCCTATCATAGAAGATATTTTAAGCAGAGATAAAAGGGTAATTATTTGCGGTGGAACAGGGCTTTACATCGATGCCGTTTGTGACGGCCGTGAATTTATAGAGGATGAGCCTAACCCCGAGGTTATGGATGGCCTTATCAACACCGATACACCGATACTTTATGAAAAACTTGTCGCTCTTGACAGTGTTGCGGCCGAAAGGATTCACCCTAACAACCGCAAACGCATTATACGCGCTTTATATATAACTATTACTCAGGGCAAACCTTTTTCACAGGTAGGGGATGAGGCGGTTCCCGTAAAGGCACCATATGAACGGTTGGCACTGCACTGCCACTACCCAGACAGGCAGCTACTTTATAACGCTATCGATCTCAGGATAGATACAATGCTAGCAGAGGGGCTTTTAGAGGAAGCACAGTATGTATATAATAATCGCCTTGAGTTTACAACGGCCGCTGCTGCAATAGGTTATAAAGAGCTTTTTCCATACATCGAAACTCAGTCCGCTTACGATGAGTGTGTTGCTAGGTTAAAACAGTCCACCCGCAACTATGCAAAACGCCAGCTAAGTTGGTTTAACCGTTACAAGGATGCACATCTTGTAGAGGTAAGAAAGGATAACATTATCTGCGATGCCGCTCTAACTATTATAAAGGAGTTTTATCGTTGAAGCTTTTTAGGCTAAGATTATTTAGATATTTAAAGAAAGGGGTATTTTTCCTTTTCTTGATTCCAGTTGTCTATTTTGGCATACAGGTTTACCTTGCCTTTCAAAATAATTATATAACACAGATTGCCGTAGAGCATGATTTAAGCGAGAGTATTTCCACTACAGGAATTGCAATAAGGGATGAGGTTTTAATCCCGGGCGATTCCGGTGATATCCTAAGATATATACCTGTTGAAGGGGAAAGGGTAAGCAAGGATAGTGAGATAGCCTACGTTTTTACAGATATCGAAACTGCACAAAATAACACAAGGCTCGAAAGAGAGGAGGACTATCTAAATGTCCTTGAGGATTCATCCTCTATACAAGAAAATCTAATTAGTGATATCTCAAACATCTCAAAGCAACAGCTTAGCTCATACTATGCACTGCTTGATGTGCTAAACACCGGCGAACTATCCGCAATTCATGAGCCAAAAAACGACATACTTTTAAACTATAATAGAATGCAGCTTGCCATGGATGTACCTTACAACCCGGCCGCCGCACTTTCACAGGCAAGATCTACTGTAGAGTTGTTACAGCAACAGACACAGCCCAGTAGTATAATTACCTCACCCGATATAGGATATTTTGTTAGAGATATCGACGGTGGTGAACTACTCTATGATAAAGAAACCGCTGAACAATGGGGAATATCAGATTTTACATCGGCCATACAGGATACCCAGAATCTAACCCCCAGCCAGAGTTATATAGGAAAAATTATACTTGATTATAAGTGGGATTATTACTGTACTCTACCCGAAATTGATAGCGGCAGGTTAACTGTCGGCGCAGATTACGAGATTATCTTTAACGATGTGGGAGGGGAACCGATACCGGTAGAGCTTGTAAAGATTACCGACCCAGACGAGAATGGGCAGACACTACTGCAGTTTAGCTGTGAAACACTAACACCGGAAGTTGCAACAATAAGGCAATCAGATGCAGAGATCGTTACCAGAAACTATACCGGTATTCGTGTTAGCCGTGATGCACTAAGAATTGTAGACGGCGAAAAGGGTGTTTACGTTCAGTTCGGAAACCTTATTCAGTTTAAAAATGTTGCACCATTATTTGAGAATGATGAATATATGTTGCTACCCTTTAATTCTGATGAGGAAAACGAGGTAGAGCTATATGATCTAATAGTTGTAGAAGGGCGAGATTTATATGATGGAAAATTCTTATAGCAAGATTGCAGAGAACCTAAAAATAATCGAAGAAAATATTACCCGTGCCGCTGTAAAATCAGGCCGTTGCCGGCAGGATATTACACTATTAGCCGTAACAAAGACCGTGCCTGCACAGGCCATCAACGAGGCAATAGAGTGTGGGATAACCTGTATAGGGGAAAACTATGTTTCGGAGCTTGTAACAAAGGCACCAAAATTAAGCTGTAAAGATATCCATATGATCGGGCATCTACAGAGCAACAAGATACGTACGCTTTTACCGCATATAACAATGTTACAAACGCTCGATAGCATAAAGCTTGCAAAAAAATTGGAAAACGAGCTTTCAAAACAAAATAAAACACTAGATGTGCTAATAGAGGTGAATATTGCCGGCGAACAAACTAAAAGCGGTATCTCGGTACAGGAGCTGGATTCGTTGGTTGAACACCTTGAAGGATGCATATTTTTAAAGCTTCGCGGCCTGATGTGTATCCCACCATACAATAAAACCGGAAGTTTAGAAAAATATTTTAACAATATGTTTAATCTATATATTGACATTAAGGATAAAAAGAGGCATAATATAAATAATATTGATATTTTATCCATGGGTATGTCGAACGATTACGAGACAGCTATACAAAACGGTGCAAATCTTGTTAGGATCGGAAGTGCTATCTTTGGTGACAGAATTTAAAAAGGAGATCGAGATGGGATTAGTTGATAAAGTTAAAGAGTTTGTCG
>CAYJOX010000234.1:0-2760 GCA_964371915.1 uncultured Oscillospiraceae bacterium | reverse complement strand
TCGTAAAGGGTCCACATAATCTTTGCGGCATCTATCGGTGAGCCACCACCAAATGCAATAATGCAATCCGGCTTAAAGGCCTCCATAGCCTTAGCTCCTGCCTTTGCGGTTGCAAGTGTTGGGTCCGGCTCCACCTCAAAGAAGGTGGTATGCGCAATACCCATTGCATCTAGCTGGTCGGTTACAACCTTTACATTGCCATTTTTATATAAAAAGTCATCGGTAACAATAAACACGCGTTTTTTGTTGTAAACATCCTTAAGTTCCATCATTGCTAGCTGTAGGCAGCCCTTTTTAAAGTATAGTTTTTCGGGTGTGCGTAGCCAAAGCATATTCTCTCTCCTCTCGGCAACGGTTTTAGTGTTTATAAGGTGTTTAACTCCTACATTCTCCGATACCGAGTTGCCGCCCCAACTGCCGCAACCAAGTGTTAAAGAGGGTGCAAGGCTAAAGTTATACAGATCACCGATACCGCCGTGTGCGGCAGGTGTATTAACAACAATACGGCAGGTTTTAACACGGTTTTCAAATGTGGTTAGATCCTTCTTGCCGGTGGCGGTGTTAATAAATATAGATGCGGTATGGCCATAGCCACCCTCTATAATTAGTGTCTCTGCCTTATCTAACGCCTCATCAAACCTTTTATAGCTATACATGGCCAGCACAGGGGACAGTTTCTCGTGAGAGAATGCCTCCGAAAGCTCTACACTCTCTACCTCGCCTATTAATATCTTTGTTTTTTCCGGCACGCTAAAGCCGGATAGCTCGGCTATCTTGTAGGCAGATTGACCTACAATTTTTGCATTTAGTGCACCATCTATAATTATTGTCTTGCGTACTAAATCTATCTCCTGTTTAGATAGAATATGGCAGCCACGTAGCTTAAATTCATCCTTAACTTTTTTATATATCTTACTATCCACTATTACAGATTGCTCCGATGCACAGATCATTCCGTTATCAAATGTCTTGGATAGGATAACGGAGGATACCGCCATCTCTATATCTGCGCTCTCGTGGAAGATTGCCGGAACGTTACCGGCGCCAACACCTATTGCCGGTTTGCCGGAGGAGTAGGCACTGCGCACCATTCCCGGGCCGCCTGTGGCAAGGATAAGGTCGACCGATTTCATTACCTCTGAGGTAAGCTCTAGCGAGGGTTTGTCTATCCAGCCGATAATACCTTCCGGAGCACCTGCCGCAACCGCCGCATCAAGAATAACCTTTGCCGCCTCTATGGTGCAACCCTTTGCACGTGGGTGGGGGCTAAAGATAATTCCGTTACCGGTTTTCAGTGCGAGTAGTGCTTTAAATATTGCGGTGGATGTCGGGTTGGTTGTCGGTATTACCGCGGCAACTACACCTACCGGCTCAGCAATTACCCTTATGCCGGCACTATCATCCCTATCTATTGTACCGGTTGTTTTTGAATCACGGTATTTGTTGTAGATGTATTCCGAGGCATAATGGTTTTTAATAACCTTATCCTCTACAATGCCCATGCCTGTCTCCTGCACCGCAAGTTTGGCAAGTGGAATTCTTTTTTGGTTTGCCGCTACTGCCGCCGCCTTGAATATCTCGTCAAGTTTTTCCTGTGGGAATGTGGCATACTCTGCCTGCGCCGCACGAATCTCTGCAATGCGAGCCTTAAGTTGGTCTACATTTTCAACTGTATTAACTGTGCTTTTAATCATTGATCTTCCCTCCTTAACTTTGTTAAAATTTTAACATAGTCTTTCGTATTTGTAAAGAGTTTTGCGTAAAAAGTTTGTTAAATTTTTATCAAACTTTTTCTCTTTATTATGTTGATTATGCACATAAAGTTTATTATTAATACTTTTTAGGCAAAAAAATACTGCTACGAACAATACGTAGCAGCCAAGGTATGCCTTTTCGTTACAACCCACCTATCGCTTTATATAGGGAACAATACTTTATAATCTAGGTGGGATTTGTTAATCATGTATGGCCGCAATTATTCCGGCCGAATATCTAGCTATTCACAAAAAAGCTACCCTTAAAAATTGGGTAGCTTTTTGGAAATTTTTATATCTCGCCTCGCCCGTCGAGGGCTTTTGCTAAGGTTATCTCATCGGCATATTCTAGGTGGGCGCCCACCGGCAGGCCGTAGGCAAGCCGTGTAACCTTAACACCCATCGGCTTAAACAGCCGTGCAAGGTACATTGCTGTGGCCTCCCCCTCTACGGTAGGGTTGGTTGCCATTATGATCTCGGAGATCTCACCACTACCCATCCTTGCCATAAGCTCTTTAATGCACAGCTCCTCTACACCGATACCATCCATCGGTGATATCAGCCCGTGCAGTACGTGGTAAAGGCCGTGGTACTCCCTCGTTTTTTCAAAGGAGGTAATATCCCTCGGGTTTTCTACAACACAAACTATAGAGCGATCCCGTTTTTCATCGGTGCAGATGTGGCAAACCTCTTTATCGGTAAAGTTTTGGCAAACCCCACAACGGCGGATAGATGCATGTAGCTTTTCTATCGCCTTTGCAAAATCCATCGCCTCGGCCTTTTCCATCTTTAGTATCTGGTAGGCCATTCTGGTTGCCCCCTTGCGGCCTATGCCGGGAAGCTTTGCAAACTGGCTGATTAAATTTTCAAGCGGTGCGGCGTTAAACCCTATGCTCAAAGGTTTACCCCCAGGCGCTCACGTTCTGCATTACCATGATCGGTAACGGTTTTATTTGCAGTATTTACCGCCTCGGTGATAAGATCGGAAAGTAGCTCGATATCATCC
>CAYJOX010000233.1:0-2770 GCA_964371915.1 uncultured Oscillospiraceae bacterium | reverse complement strand
CAAAGGTAACGCCGTTTCTAAAATCGCCGGCTGAAATCATAAATTAGTCTCCTGTTTTGTTTTGTAGTCTTGTGGTATACATACCATCAAAATATCTTCTTCCTTGTCTAATTATATGAAATTGATGGCGATTAGTCAACAGTGGTTGAAAAATTTTTTATCATGTGTTAGAATGAGCATGTTATTCCCCATACAGTTGGGCAATAAATATTATTAAAATTAAGGAGATTATTATGGATAGTTATGTTTGTGATGTATGTGCATGGGTATACGACGGGGACGTTCCCTTTGAAGATCTTCCGGATGATTACGAGTGCCCCATCTGTGGTGTCACCAAGGAGCAATTTTCTAAAGAATAACCTTAGATAAAATTAACTCAAACATATAGCCGGCTTGTGTTTCACAGTACACGAGCCGGCTTAGTTAGTGCTATCTTACGGCACTGGATATTGTGACGAAATTTTTCATATTTTGTAGCTAACATGCCGATTTTTTAAAACAATAATATTTTTTTTGCAATGATTTAATCAAAAATGAACATCATACTTTAGTTTTTTGTTGTTTTCCACAAAAAATAGTCTACTTTGCATTTTGACATTTGTGGTTTTGCCGTATTTTTCTTGACATTTTCTTCCTGTTTTAGTATAATATCAATAACATATATTATACTTCGGGAGTATTATTATGAAAAAAGCAATAAAAGCATCCACAATGCAGGTTTTTAGAATAACTACCGTTTCGGCGCTTATTATTATATTAACTATTGCATTGATTTTTTCTGCACTATCAAGCCTATCAAGCCAAGAAATTGCCACAGATAGAGCAGATTTAATAATTAACCTAAACAGGTTTATGGATGCATCGGCATACCTTACATCGGAGGTTAGGGCATACGCCGCAACTGAAAACGAACAACATTTCGATAACTATTGGAACGAGGTAGACAATCTAAAAAACAGAGAAATTGCCGTCTCTAACATGGTAACTATAGGCTTAGAAAGCGGGGAACAGGCAATAATTGAAAAAATGCAGGCACTTTCTAACGAACTTGTACCTCTTGAAAGTGATGCCATGGATATGGTTGCCGCAGGAAATATAGATAAAGCAATAGAGGATGTATTCGGTGATGCGTATGAAACAACATTGCTAGAGATACAAAGCCTACAGGCCCAGATAAGCGAGATGATTGATACTCGCACCGAGCAGAGTGTAGTTGCTATCTTCAACCAAAACATTGTTATATATTTCATCCTCTTGATTATTATGGTATTAATAATCATTGTTCAGATTATATCGGAGTTAATAATAAGGAAAAAGCTAATCCTACCAATCACTAAATGCTCTGATGTACTAAAGGATGTGGCAGAAGGGCATCTTAATGTAACTCTTGATGTAGAAAGTGACACATCAGAAGTCGGGATTCTTGCGGATGCTACCAAGGCCATCACCGCTAATCTTTCCACCATAATCGGCGAGCTAAACACAGGATTAACCCACATGTCACAGGGTGATTTTACATACAAAGTTAATTTCGAAAGTTTATTTGTTAATGATTATACGCCTTTAGCTGTTGCCTACGACAAGATAATTGTCGATCTTCCATCGACCTTGAAAAAATTAAAGAGCGCTTCTAACCAGGTAAGAAGTGGCAGCGAACATCTTTCGGTAAGCGCACAATCTTTAGCACAGGGGGCATCGGAACAGGCCTCCACAATTAACGATCTTACATCTGCCGTTACAGGAATGACAGAGAAGATAAAACAGACAGCCAGCGACTCACAAAAGGCGAAAGATGCAAACCTAAGAGCTCAGGAGGCGCTTCAAGATAGCGGCAAACAGATGCAGGAGATGATGTTTGCAATGTCTGAAATAAACAATAAATCGCTTGAAATCGGTAAGATAATTAAGGCAATAGACGACATAGCTTTCCAGACAAACATATTATCCCTTAACGCTGCAGTCGAGGCGGCAAGAGCCGGAGCGGCCGGTAAAGGCTTTGCAGTTGTTGCAGATGAGGTTCGAAACCTCGCCACCAAATCGGCACTTTCAGCCAAGGATACCACAAGGTTAGTAGAAGAAACGTTATCCGCCGTAGAAAAAGGTAACACAGTAGCAAACAATACATCGCAATCCATCAATGTAATATTCGAGGGTGCAAGCGAGCTTAGTTCACTTGTAGATGCTATTGCAATATCCACCGAAGATCAGGCGGAATCGGCACAACATATGAGCCAAGGGGTTGAACAGATATCTTCTGTCGTAGTAACAAACTCCTCTGCCGCTGAGCAAACTGCTGCAATAAGCGAGGAGCTATTTAGCCAGGCGCACAACCTTAAAGAGTTAACCTCACATTTTAAACTAACCTAAATTTTAGTATAAACATTTATAGCTACCTATATATTTTAATTTAAAAACCGCCATTTAGTGGGCTGTCAATAAAGAAACTATCTGACACCCCCTATAAGTGGCTATATCAGACGGATATCTTTCGGATATCCGTCTTTTTCTATACTTTTTATGCTATTTGCAGTAATTCTTCGTTTATACAAATCAGCTCACCAACTTTGTTTTGAATAAAATCACATTGTGGCGCAGGGATGTCGGTTTCTTTTGTGTAATCTCCAAGATATCCGATGTCACGATAATGAATTTCGATTTTTCTGTTCGGACCTCGTTTGTGGACTAAGACCTTATCGACAAAACTCCTTAACAGTTCAGGTGTTAATGTATTTAAATCGGTATACTCTTTTGCTCTTTCAAGAAACTTATC
>CAYJOX010000232.1:0-2816 GCA_964371915.1 uncultured Oscillospiraceae bacterium | reverse complement strand
TGCAGTAAGAGCACATTTAGAGCGCATCATTGCCGGTTGGTCCGAGGTGGCAACAACTACTACCGAGCGTGCAAGCCCTTCATCACCAAGATCTCTTTTAATAAATTCCACAAGCTCACGCCCACGCTCACCTATTAGTGCAATTACACTTATGTCTGCAACTACATTACGGGCTATCATACCCATTAAAACACTTTTTCCTACACCGGAACCGGCAAAAATCCCAATCCTTTGACCCTTACCTACAGTACAAAAGGCATCAATCGCCTTTACACCAATCTCTATAACATCCGATATTGGCGGTCGTTGCATCGGATTTGACGGAGCCCCTCCTATAGGGCGATATACACAATCCTCTATCGGCGGGCCTCCGTCTATCGGGTTTCCAAGAGCATCAATAATACGCCCAATAAGCTTATCACTAATCCCTATTTTAAGCTGGCCCCCAGTGTTTTTAACTACACTACCCTTGCCGACACCTTCGATGTCTCCGTATGGCATCAGCAAAACTCTATTTTCTTTAAAACCTACAATCTCTGATGTTAACGGAACATTGCTATCCGGTAATAAAAGTTGACATACATCCCCTATATTTCCCGGTGGGCCATCGGCCTCTACAGTTGTACCAACAATATGGTTTATTCTTCCGAGCCTTGAGTATAAATCGGTACTCGACAACATTTTTAAAAAAGTGTTTACTTCCAAAGTATCCTCCGCCGGTAAGACATACCAAAATAGTTCAAATCTAATCGTTGTGCTTTAAAAAATTCCCGAGGTTTTCAAATTGGGTTGATATAGATAGATCCAGTAGTTCCTCGTTCACCTCAAGCACACAAAAATCAAGAGGCATATCCTTTGCTAAAACGTCAAACATCGCAGAATCGGGATCACTTGAGTTCATTAGCTCTTTTTTCAAAAAAGCCAACAGCTGCCCTGCATCCTCAGATACTGAAATAGCACAGTGTGATTTTATCTTAACCCCCTGCAATGCCTTTTGTATGATAGGAACCATAATATAATCATCGTTCTCTATGCGCTTTGCCAGTATCTTCTCGGTAACCTCTAAAACCAAGGTTATAAGATCACTTCTCTGCTCATCCATAAAGCTGTTAAAGTTCGATTTTATTTCATCAACTGCATTGCTCAGGCTCGCTATAGCCTGCTCAATCTCTTGGGTCTTTTGCTCTGACCCCTCTAACATGCCTATTTCATAAGCTTGCTTTTTTTCCGCCTCTATCCGGCGCTTTAAATCCTCCTCGAAGGATATTTTTTGTTGCTCGACCTCTCTTTTAGCCGCAGCAATAATCTCCTCCGCCTCTTTTTTAGCAGCCATTACAAGCTCTTTTGGATCCGGCAATATTTCCTCATCTATTACAGCTTGTTGGGTTAACTGCTGAGCATCCTCTAGCACCGGCTCCGGCAACCCTATCAGTATTGGTTGTGCCGGCTCAGGGCAGGTAATCTTGACAGGGCTTTGAGATAGACTAGTTCCGGCACCTTTATAGATATTAGACAATCATATCCTCCTTACCACCCTTAGATATAACCAGCGCTCCGGCATCCTCCAACTTTCTGATGGTGGAAACAATGCGTTGTTGTGCCTCCTCAACATCCTTCATACGGATATTCTGTAGGTACTCGATATCACCCTGTACAGTCTCCTTCATACGGCTGGACATGTTAGCGAAGAACACCTCCTGTAGCTCTGGAGTGGCAGTTTTAAGTGCAACGGCGATATCTTTAGTGTCGATTTCACGAATGAAACGCTGAATAGACATGCCATCTATATTTAGAATATCTTCGAATACAAACATTAGCTTGCGAATTTCATCGGCAAGTAGCGGGTCTTTTTGTGTTAGTTCATCAAAGATAAACTTCTCGGTAGAGCGATCGACCGTATTCATGATATCGGCGATATAGTGTACACCGCCAACCTCCATGAGATCCACGCTCTCGATACTGTCGAACTTCTTCTCCATCATCTGCTCAACAAGGTTAATATATTCAGGCGATGCTCTATCCAGCCTCGCTATACGTTCTACAACCTCTACCCTCTTATCTTTAGGAAGCTCGCTGATAATGGCCGAGGCCTGCTCCGGTTTTGCGTAGGATAGTATAAGGGCAATTGTCTGTGGGTGTTCACTTTGAATAATATTAAACAGTGTTTTACTATCTGATTTACGAACAAACTCGAAAGCCTTACGTTTAAGAGATTTGGTGATTCTTTCGATGTAAGAGTAGGCTTGTTGAGAGCCAAAGGCTTTTTCCAAAATATCCTTAGCGTACCCTAACCCACCCTCAGAAATAACCTTTTGTGTAAGGCAAAGTCCGTAAAAATCACTAATGATTTCACTCATGTCATCACTTTTCATCTTTTCAAGTTTAGAAATTTCAAGTGATAAGATTTCAATATCCTCCTCTCTGAGGTGTTTGTAAACCTCAGAGGCGGTGTCTGTGCCAAGCGCAACCATTACGGCTGCAGCCTTGGCTGATGATGTCATGGTATCTTTTGAAGGCATAGTAATGTTCCTTTGCTAGGTGTACGGTTATTCTTCTGTGGTTTCCTCTCCATGTAACCAGGTTCGGATTAACTGAGCTGTAATGTCCGGATTGGTTTTGGCAAACTCTTTAACCTCCTCGACAATAACATTTTCCTTAGTATTTTTACTTGCTTCGGTAGCATCTTTAAGCTGTTTTTTATAGGCTGCCACCTCATCATGATTGTTAAACTGAACACCATCAACAACCAGTAGTTTTGCCTCCTCGGCAGCAATTGCTGCGGCACGCTTTTTACGTGAGACTACCAGTAATACAAT
>CAYJOX010000231.1:0-2873 GCA_964371915.1 uncultured Oscillospiraceae bacterium | reverse complement strand
ATTTATATCACCCTTTAGCTGGGTATAGGCATTATCTTTTTTAGCAGCCCTCATTATGTCACCGTTAACCTCAACGGCGGTTACATAGTTATTCCTCGCAAGATAGTTTGAGGTAAAACAAAATCCACTGCCAAAATCTAATATTTTTTGCCCCTGTATGTCGCCAAGTTGGTGCCAAACCGTATTGTAAAAAACCCTACCAAGAGGTGAAACAGTATAATCATAGTATAGCTTCATATCATTATTCATATCGGCTCCTTATAATTTTCTATAATTATATCAAATCTACAGCAATAATAGCAATATCTGCTTTTAAAACTTTCAAATAATTATTTGATTAATAGTTTTTGCTATGGTATAATTTTACTAGAATTAAAATTATAGGTAATGCTATGATAAAATGTATCGATCATCTAGTTATAACAACTGCGGACATCAACAGATGTCTTGATTTTTATACAAATTTAGGTTTTGATGTTAAAAGTGCCGGCAGTAGATATGAGCTATCTGCCGGCACTTTTAAGATTAATGTTCATCTGCTTGGCAAAGAACTATCACCACACGCACAGAATGTTACAACAGGAAGTGCCGATTTATGTTTTGAGATAGGCGGTGATATTGAGATTTTCAAGCAACAACTTATTGCTAAGGGGGTGCCGGTAGAGCTGGGTGTTGTGGATAGAACCGGTGTTAAAGGTGCCATGAAATCTATCTACCTGCGAGATCCGGATGGTAACCTGATAGAATTTTGCAGCTACAGTTGAACTTTATAGAAAGGACAGCACTATGACAATAAAGGATATATATGAGAAGTTCGAGAGGATAGGTTGCCTTTCGTTTACTACAATAAACGAGGATGGTGATCCGGAATCTCGTATTGCACACCTTCGAGGTTATGATGATGATGGTATATATTTTATGACTATGTACACAAAACCTTTCTATAAGCAGCTAAAGGAACATGGATCGTTATCTATATGCGGCCTTGGAGCTAATACAACTGTAGAGCATGATGAGGATGGTCTGCCTGTTTTTCAGGCAGGTTACGCAATACGTATGACCGGAACAACCAAGGAAATATCTATAGAAGATATTAAGGCAAAGAACAATCCAATTTTTGATTTTTGCATCAAGGATAATGAAAAATATCCTGCCATGGTTGTTTTTTGCATTACAAGCGGGCGTGGCGATGTGTTTGATTACGACTTTGAAATGAAAAACCGTGAAAATAAGCTAGAGAGGCAATATTTCGCCTTTAATGGTGCAACGATAAAATATCGTGGGTTACATATTGATGATGAGAAATGTATCTCTTGTGGTGTGTGCTTTGACAAATGTTCCTTTAAGGCAATTAGGGCAAATAGCAACAATTATTCTATTGATAAAAACAGATGTGATGAGTGTGGCGATTGTTACATAAACTGTCCGACAGAAGCTATCAGCTACTAGTTATGTTCATCGAGCATAGTTTAATATGTACATTTCAAAGGAGGAATGAACGGATATGCGTAAGATAATAATTACTATATTAGCTGTAGCCTGCCTATCTATCATAATTACCGGATACTCTGTCGATAATTCTCCCCCAGCTTCATCTTCTGAGGTGGCCGCCGAGCTATCGCCCGGTAGTGCGGTGCCGGCAACATCTACCGCATCGTCAGAAATTATACCTCAATCCGAACCCTCTGGCCAGACAACTTCTCAAGAAGCTGTGATGGTAAAGGACTGGATAAAGACGGTTATAACCGATGGTAACGGTGCAGTAAATAGTATTTACGGCGATAGTGGAGCTACGACCTACAGTGAGCTATGGCTTGGTGGAATACCAACTGTTTACTATATTTTTTCAGATTCTGATCTGTCGTCCTTTCAACTTATCGACAGCTCTGATAACATATCCTCAATCTTTACCGGAGCTACTTCGCATGACGAGCGGGGTTTGCCGGATTACAATGTATTCCCGGATAGTTTTGCGGTTGATTTTATGCTTCATAAGGCAGATGATCTGATCCAAGAAATTTTCGTAGATGTGCCTGATGAAATTAAATTTAGCAAAGACCCGGCCGAGCTAAATAACTTTTTAGGGTTAGATGTTTTTCCGGAATATGTGCCGGCAGTAGATGAAGCCGGATACTCCAAATCTGCAAGGTGGGAATATACTTACAATGTTGATGGTTTTACGATAATAATGATTTGCATAGAATCGGAAGATGTTATTAATCATGCTGTGATCCATCTATCTTCAAAACCGCCATTATACGACACCTATTAAATAATAAAAATGCTTGCTAAAACATATCTTTCAGCAAGCATTTTTTTATTATTTATTGTTTCCCTCGTCTCTTAATCGCATGTACATCTCTTTTTCCTGCGGCTTAAAGCCGGTAGTTAGGCTATTTCCATACACAGTATAGGTGTTTTTACCTATACTTTTTGAGTGGTACATGGCAAGATCCGCTGCCTTGAACAGCGTTTCAAAATCCTTCCCGTCTTTTGGCGAGGTTGATATTCCTATGCTACTGGATATTTCAACATCCACACCATTTTCTGCATGATAGATTTTATTTAATTCATCACATATTCGCACAGCCAACTTAGCTATAGATGCCTCCGATATAGCGCTTGTTAAAAACACCACAAATTCATCTCCACCTACACGCCCAATAATGTCATCTGTTCTAAAAATCGTCATTACCTTTGCGTAGACCTCTCGAAGAACATCATCACCGGCCGAATGCCCCATATTATCATTAATTCCCTTGAAATTATCAAGGTCGAACATATAAAGTGCACCGCCATTGCCGTTTTTAATAAAGCTATCAACCTTAGCGGCAAAAGCTACCTTGTTGTAAGCACCTGTTAGTGGGTCGGTC
>CAYJOX010000230.1:0-2883 GCA_964371915.1 uncultured Oscillospiraceae bacterium | reverse complement strand
AGCCACACAGGTACTTTTTTTGCAGTTTGAAAGGAGTTAGAAATGAGTAACGTACCCTACAAGATCTATCTACACGAAGACGAGATGCCGATGGCATGGCATAATATACGTGCTGTCATGAAGGAAAAGCCGGAAGGGTTTGTCGGGCCTGATGGTTCACCGGTTCCACCCGATGCATTGCAGGGGCTATTTTGCTCCGAACTTATCGATCAGGAGTATAACACTACCGATGAATATATTCCTATTCCGGAGGAGATAAGAAGTTTTTATCGTATGTACCGGCCTTCTCCGCTTGTAAGGGCTTACTGCTTGGAGAAAAAGCTTGGCACACCGGCACATATCTATTACAAATTCGAGGGAAACAATACCTCGGGAAGCCACAAGGTAAACAGCGCTGCGGCACAGGTTAATTATCCAAAACAGAAGGGGATAACCTCACTTACCACCGAGACAGGTGCAGGCCAGTGGGGCAGTGCCTTGTCAATGGCAACAGCCTACTATGATATTGATCTATCGGTTTATATGGTTAAGGTTTCCAGTGAGCAAAAGCCATATCGTAAGCTGTTGATGCAGACTTATGGTGCAAGCGTGGTGCCCTCTCCTTCCGATACAACTGCCGTAGGCCGCAAAATTTTAGAGGAAAACCCCGGGACCGGTGGTAGTCTTGGCTGTGCAATATCTGAGGCTATAGAGGCTTCGATGACAAAGGAAAACTGCCGTTATGTTCTGGGCAGTGTACTAAATCATGTGCTACTTCACCAATCGGTAATTGGGCTTGAGGCAAAACTCGCAATGGATAAATATGGTGTTAAACCGGATGTAATTGTAGGCTGTGCCGGAGGCGGGTCCAACCTAGGTGGGTTGATATCGCCCTTTATGGCAGAGAAAATAAGAGGAAATCTTGATGTTGAGATTATTGCGGTAGAGCCCTCCAGCTGCCCCTCCATGACAAGAGGCAGATTTGCATACGATTTTGGTGATACAGGAAAGACAACACCCCTAATGAGGATGTATACTCTCGGAAGCGGTTTCATTCCATCACCCAGCCATGCAGGTGGCCTTCGTTACCATGGAATGAGCCCGATAATATCAAAGCTTTATCATGATGGGTTAATGAGTGCTAAATCTTACTCTCAACAAGAGGTGTTTGATGCCGCGATACAGTTTGCAAGGTGTGAGGGGATACTGCCGGCACCGGAAAGCTCACATGCAATAAAAGGTGCGGTAGACGAAGCCCTAAAATGCAAAGAGACAGGTGAGCATAAGAATATACTACTAGGGCTTACCGGTACAGGATATTTTGATCTTGCGGCATATGAAAGCTACCATAACGGCGGGCTTAACAACTATGTTCCGACCGATGAAGATCTTCAAAAAGGCTTTGACAGCCTGCCTGTAGTGGGTAGGTAATAGGTGGCTGAAAAAAGGGGGGAGCACCCCCTTTTTTTGCCGTTAAATTAATAAAAAGACTGGCATTATCATCTGTGCTGTGATATAATAATATTGTTTAAATGTTAGAGGATGGAGAGATACGTAATGTCAAAATTTAAAATATTAACAGAATCAAATGCAGATTTATCACTTGAGCTTGCACAAAAAGCCGATGTCCATATTATTCCTATGCAGTTTATTCTGGATGGTAAGGATTATCGTAATACCCCGTTTGTGGCAGAGCTACCGGAAGATCTTTTTTACGCAAAGGTTAGAGCTGGATCTATGCCTACAACCTCCCAGATTAATATAGAGGAGTTTAAGGATCATGCCATACCCTACCTTGAAAAAAATATAGATATACTACATATCTGTTTTTCTTCGGCTCTTTCGGGTACATATAACAGCTGTAGAATAGCTGCAGGGGAACTTATGGATAAGTATCCCGGGCGACGTGTAGTTGTTGTAGACTCGTTTTCGGCATCGCTTGGTGAGGGCCTTTTAGTCTATAAGGCTGCTATGCTGCAACAGCAGGGTGCAAGCATGGATGATGTTATAAAATTTGTACAGGAAAACAGGTTGAAGGTTGCACATTGGTTCACTGTAGACGACCTAAACCACCTATATCGCGGTGGAAGGCTTTCAAAGATTGCGGCTATAGCCGGTACCTTGCTTGGTGTAAAACCTATATTAAATGTAAGCGATGAGGGCAAGCTTGAGGCAAAGGATAAGGTAAGAGGGCGCACTAAGAGCATCGATTTTTTAGTTGATAGAGTGGTTAAGGATGCTGTAGACCCTAAGAATAACGAGCTATTTGTAAGCCATGGTGATTGCCTTGAGGATTGTGAGTATTTTGTAAATAAGATTAAGGAACGAATAAAATTTAAAGATATTCAGATTAATTATGTAGGCCCGACCGTGGGCGCGCACGCAGGCCCGGGTACACTGGCGGTATTTTTTATGGCCGATAAAAGAGGTTAATTACTAAGGTACCGTGAAAAAATCACGGTACCTTTTAAATATAATGTAATAGCCTGTTAATAGATGAGATAAACGAAAAGGAGGCGGTTACCTTGAAGATAGAAAATTGTTTTTATAAAGCAGGGGCAACAAGGGCGGTATCTTTTACATATGACGATGGTAGAGTGGAGGATATAGCCATAGTTGAAACCCTTGACCGATATGGTCTCAAAGGGTCTTTTAATCTTAACAGCGCAAGGATTGGGACTGAAAACCACATAACTTTAGAGCAGATGAATGAAATATATAAAAGACATGAGATAGCAGGGCACACCGCAAACCATGATTTTATAATAAATATGCCGCCTGTAGAGGTGATAAAAGAGATATTGACCGATAAGGACAATTTGGAAAAGATGTCCGGTAGAATAGTTCGAGGCTTTGCCTATCCCTTTGGGAACGTAAACGAAGATTTAAAGGATATAGTAAGGC
>CAYJOX010000229.1:0-2885 GCA_964371915.1 uncultured Oscillospiraceae bacterium | reverse complement strand
GGTAGAGGACGAGCGCCTAGCCCGTGAACTTGCCGAGCAACGTAGCCACAACCAACGTCAGGAGCAGTGGCAGAGTATGCAAAAGGTTACACTGGATAACCTGTTTAGCCATATTGCAAGCGGTGAGGTTAAGGAACTTTCTATTATAGTTAAGGCCGATGTTCAGGGTAGTGCCGAGGCTATCAAGCAGAGCCTTGAAAAACTTTCTACCGATGAGGTGAGGGTTCGTGTTATACACACCGGTGTAGGTGCTGTAAGCAAGAGTGATGTTATGCTTGCAAATGCATCCGGCGGTATTATCATAGGCTTTAACGTCCGCCCCGACCCTGTTGCTAAGGCAGAGGCAGAGGAAGACGATATCGAGATAAGAACCTATCGTGTTATCTATGATGCTATCGACGATGTTAAGGCCGCTATGAAGGGTATGCTAGACCCCAAATTCCGCGAGCAGATTCTTGGCCGTATCGAGGTACGCCATGTTTACAAGATATCCTCGGCAGGTACGATTGCCGGTTGTTATGTACTAGATGGTAAGGTTATACGTAGCGCAAAGATTCGACTTGTGCGTGATGGTATAGTTATCTGTGAGGACGAGATAGATAGCCTACGCAGATTTAAGGATGACGTCAAGGAGGTCGCCACCGGTTATGAGTGTGGTATAGGCCTACAGCGATTTAGCGATATTAAGGAGGGTGACATCTTTGAGGCCTTCGTTCTAGAGGAGTATCGAGATGAATAAAATTAAGCACGGGCGATTAAATGTCGATGTGCATCGCCTGCTTACCGAGCTGTGCAAACAGCTAAAGGACCCTCGCCTACAATCCGGACTTATTACCCTTACAAGGGTAGAGGTGACAGAGGATTTAGCCTATGCAAAAGTTTATGTCAGTGTTTTAGGTTGTGATACTAAAGAAGCCTTCAAGGCATTAAACGGTGCTGCAGGTTTTTTAAGGAGCGAACTCTCGTCACGCATGAAGATAAGGAAATCGCCACAGCTACGGTTTGTAGAGGATGATGGTGCTGCATATGCAGAAAAGATAAACACCATTCTGGCAGAGATAAACAACCCAAAGGAGATAAATTGAGCGAGCGTATTGAACTTAAAGATGTTGCCGAAAAACTGCTTGAACAGGACGACATACTGATCATATGCCATAAAAATCCCGATGGAGATACCCTCGGTGCGGGGTTCGCTTTAATGCATGCACTTAATTCACTTGGAAAAACTGCCGAGGTTCTTTGTAGCGATGTAATACATGAGCGCTACCAGTATATGCTACCAAAGCTTTTTAGCGGTAGTTTTTCACCCAAGTTTATTGTTACCGTAGATGTTGCCGGACAGCAGCTGTTAGGTGAGCTTGCCGCACCATATGCAAAACGTATAGATTTGGCTATAGATCACCATCCGTCTAATACCGGCTTTGCAGAAGAACTATGGCTTATTGATGATGCGGCAGCAACCTGTGAGATGATATTTGATCTGCTTGAATATCTCGAAATTATATTTAATCAGGTTATGGCCGATTGCCTTTATACCGGAATATCAACCGATACAGGTTGTTTTAAGTTTGAAAACACAAGCCCTAACACACATCGTGTAGCCGCAAGGTTGATGGAGTATGGTGCTAACTATAAGATGCTGAATAACCTTTTGTTCGAAAGCAAGAGCCGCCGGCGTATAGAGATAGAAAAGCAGGCGCTTGCATCGCTTAGATACCATTTTTATGAGAAGGTAGCATCGATAACTATAACAAAAGAACAGATAGAGCGCCTAGAGGTGGACGAAACCGATCTTGAGGGAATTACAGCAGTCCCCAGAATGAGCGAGGGTGTAGATGTAGGCATTACCCTGCGCCAGCTTAAAGAGGGTGCATATAAGGTTTCGGTTCGTACAACACCCGCCGCAGATGCCAGCGCAATCTGTGCAAGGCTTGGCGGAGGTGGCCATAAGCGAGCAGCCGGCTGTGAGATTATAGGCAGTAGCGAGAATGTTATGGATGCGGTACTTAAAGAGGTTAGCCGAGAGCTTGGCTATACCGAGTACGCCGGGAGCTAACACAGTTTGGCCGACGGATATATAGTTGTAGATAAACCACAGGGATGGACCTCCTTTGATGTTGTAGCAAAGTTGAGGGGAATTTTTGGTACAAAAAAGGTGGGGCATACCGGTACGCTCGATCCGATGGCTACCGGTGTACTACCGGTTTTTCTTGGAAATGCCACCAAATTTATATCTCATCTACCCTCAAAGGATAAAGGCTATGTTGCCGATATTACCTTTGGGGCTTGTACCGATACAGGGGATATTACCGGAGATATTGTACAGCGTTGCGAAACTATACCTACCGAGCAACAGCTTCTAACGGCTATATCCGGTTTTATAGGGGAGATAACCCAGATACCGCCTATCTACTCGGCAATAAAGATAGAGGGAACACCGCTTTATAAGCTTGCAAGGGCGGGCAAAAAGGCAGATATCCCACCACGTAGGGTTACGATGTTCTCGATTAAGCTTTTAGATTATAAGGATAATATAGCAACGGTAGAGGTTCTCTGTAGCGAGGGAAGTTACATTCGTACCCTTGCCGAGGATATAGCAAAGGCATGTGGTAGCCTTGCCACATTATCTTCGCTACGCCGCATTAAAAGTGGAAGCTGCCTTATAGAGCAAGGCTTAACTATACAGCAGATATCGCAACAGGACGATGTGCAAAAATTATTGTTGCCGATAGAAAATCTTTTTACCACCCTACCGAGGGTCGAGCTGCCTAGCTATAGGGTGCAAAGGATTAAAAACGGGCTTACACAGAATGTTACCGATGTATATGGAACTGCCGCTTTATATGATGGCGGCGAGTTTGCCGGCCTTGTTAAGGGCGACGGTG
>CAYJOX010000228.1:0-2904 GCA_964371915.1 uncultured Oscillospiraceae bacterium | reverse complement strand
AAGCGAGGTAGAGGGCGCAAAGGGTGGCAGTGGAATATTCTACAACACCCACATACTTGAAAAGGATGAGATGTGTGGCAAGGGTAGATATTTCGCAAGATGCACACTAAAGCCCGGCACATCGGTAGGCACACACACCCATGTTGATGAGATGGAGGTATACTATATAGTCGCCGGAACTGGGGTTGTTATCGAGGGTGATAATAAAACCGAGGTAGCAGTAGGCGATGTAAATATAGTAAACGCCAAAGAGGATCATTCGATAATAAACACCGGGGATGTGGATCTTGAATTTATAGCTGTTATTCTGTATTCATAGCAACCTTAAAAAACTCCGAAAGCCTTTGGCTTTCGGAGTTTTATGTTTAGCTTTTAGCATATTGCAGTGGCCTGTTCACACCTTGAGGGCTGCTACCCGATGAGAGCCGATAATTTCGGCGGTGCTAAATCATTTCATCTAATGCCTTTAAGATAATATCCACCGCACCTTTTATGCCAACCTTTGAGGTATCGATGCATAGGTTGTAGTTTTCTATCGCTGTCCATTTCAGGCCTGTATGGCCCTCATAGTATTTCGCCCTGTTTTTATCAATTGCCGTTATCTCGCTTACCATCTCCTTTGCGGCTATAACCGCCTTATCACCGGGCACCTTGCTAAAACATCGCTTTACTCTATAATCCATATCAGAGGAATAGATATACACCTTGAACGGGTGATGCTCGCTTAATATATAATCGGAACATCTGCCTATAAACACAGCAGTTTGTCTGCCTGCAAGTCTTTTCATTATATTACTTTTAGCAAGTGTAACCTCGCCTATGGGCAGCTGCCCATACACCTTAAATGAGCGAGAAAAGGTGTATCCAAAATTTCTTGATGCGTTGCTGTCAAGCTCGTCTATCAATACGGTATCAAGCCCTGTTTCCTCCGAGATGGCGTTTAGTATCTCCTTGTCGTAATAAGCACAGGATAGTGCATCGGCAACCCTTTTCCCAACCTCTCGCCCACCACTGCCAAACTGCCGGCTTATGGTTATTGTTCGGTGGCCTGTAGGCGATGAAATAACAGCTTGCGGCAATGCTTCTGATGTTAAGGCGCTTTTTTCATATTCTGATACAGAACTGCTCCTATACAGCCGTTTGCCGGTAACCCTAAGCAGAATAAAACCTACTATCACCGCACAAAACTCTGCAAATGGCACACTTAACCAGATGCCGTTTATTCCTAAAAACAATGGCAGGGCAGTTATTCCTATGCTTACAAACACAAAACCCCTGCTTGCGGCCACTAGGACAGATTCAAGCCCCCTGCCTATAAAGGTGAAATATCCCGAATTTAAAATGTTAAAGCCGGATAGCAAGAATGAAAATGCATAAATTTTACCGCCGGATACCGCAAGGCTTACCAGCTCCGGGCTGTCTTTTATAAACAGAGTAACAAGCTGCTCGCCGAAAAAAAATAATAAAGTAAACAACAACATACCAAAAACAAGGTTACAAAGATATGATGTTCTCATTATCTTTCTAACCCTTTGGTAATCACGCATACCAAAGTTATAGCTCACGATAGGGCCGATACCGTCAGATATCCCAAAGAGTAACATCCCCCCTAGTGTTCCTACATAGTTTATGGCTGTAAATGCAGTTACACCTCCCGGGCCTGCTATGCTCATTAGTGAAACATTGAATAAAAATGCGGTTACTGCAATAGAAAACGAATTTATCCCCTCCGAGCTACCGTTATAAAGAACTGCGGCTATACTCTTTGTAGAAAATCTACCGGTAAAGATATTGATAACATTTTTTCTACTCAGCATGGGTGAGAGAACAAATAAAAGGGCGGAGCTATAGGCGATTCCGGTTGCAAGCGCTGCCCCAACTATTCCCATTCCAAACCTTGCAATGAATAGGTAATCAAGGGTTACATTTACAACGACGCTAATTATTGAACCATAAAGGTATCTTTCCGGCTTGCCGACAATCCTTGATAAAAACCCGAAGTAAAACATGATACACATCGGAAGTGAGAAGATAGAGATATATTTAATATAGGTCGAAACATCGGATATTAAAACATCGTCGGCACCTAAAGCTGCCGCTATCTGCCTGTTAAAGGTAAAACCAAAAATTGTTATTAATATGGCGATAGTTGATATTATAATTCCAAAGGTAACGAAGGAGTTTTGAGCCTTAACGATATTCCCCGAGCCCAGATTAATCCCCACATAGCTCTGGCTACCTATGCTTATCACCATACTTACACCGATAATTATCTGCATGAAAGGCATGGCGATATTTACACTCGCCAAGGCATTAGGGCCGATAAAGTTACCGACAAACATGCCATCTATCATGCCCTGTATGCCTATGATTATCATCGCTAGCACGGCTGGCAGGCAGTATTTCACCATCAGCTTTGAGATGCTTTCTATCGCAAGTATGTTTTCCTCTTTAGTAATTTTACTTTCTATCATCTTTCCCCATGCTAGTTTAAAATTCGTCCGCTAAACAGATTGTACGGCATTGATAAAAAAGGTTATCACAGATATAATCCCATCTGTGATAACCTTTATAAAGCCTGTATTAACGGTTAGCCTTTTACCTGGTTTACAAGTGCGGTAAAGGATGCCGGATCGCTTATTGCAAGCTCGGAAAGCATCTTACGGTTTAGCTCTATGCCTGCCTTCTTTAGGCCGTTCATGAAGGTTGAGTAGTTCATTCCCTCTGCACGACATGCAGCGGATATACGGGTTATCCATAGGCGACGGAAATCACGCTTACGAAGCTTACGGCCGATAAAAGCGTAGTTACCGCTTTTCATTACCTGCTGTTTGGCCATCTTAAAATGACGACTCTTGCTACCAAAATATCCTTTAGCGAGTTTTAACACCTTTTTTCTGCGCT
>CAYJOX010000227.1:0-2923 GCA_964371915.1 uncultured Oscillospiraceae bacterium | reverse complement strand
GCTGTTTTGCGAGGCAAAACAGACTCCACTACGAGCGACCTTCGATGCCTTACATGTACGCATTAGAAAGTGTTGCCCAAAATATGGCTTTAATAATTCTACGAATTATGCTCATATTTTGGAACACTTTTCCTAACACTACAAAGCTGTAGAGATAGGTTTAGTTCACCCCAATGACTTCTGCCGGCTGTGATAGCAGGTAGGTTGGTTCGAACCCTTTTACCCTAGATAGTTAATCTTCAAACCTAAAGCAGTATTCTGCATGGTTATTCATAACCCCCACAGCCTCCAGATAGGAGAAGCAGGTGACGGTACCCATAAATTTAAAGCCTCGCTTTTTAAGATCTTTAGAAACCCTGTCAGACAGGTCGTTTTTTGTTGTCTGTCCATCAAACGGGTAGCTCATCACCTTATTATCGGTAAAACTCCATAGATAATTTGAGAAACTACCATACTCCTCCACAACCACTAGGTATGCCTTTGCGTTTTGTATTGTAGCAAGGATTTTCGCCTTATTTCTTACTATATCTGCATTCTCGGTTAGCTCCTTGATCTTTTCATCGCCATATAGGGCGATTTTTTTTGCATCAAAGTTATCAAAGGCTTTTCTGAACGCATCCCTTTTTTTAAGAATTAAAAGCCATGAAAGCCCACAATGGAAACTTTCAAGAATAAACATCTCGAAAAGGTGTGCATCATCACGGGATGCGACACCCCATTCGTTATCATGATAATCTATATAGGTTTGTGATCTTTCGAGGCCCGGCCATCTACATCTTTCCATTTTGTTCTCCTTTTTTTCCTTACCATTATTGCATAAATATAATTTTATTTCAATACATATTATTTTTTTCTTGACAAACTTACAATTATATTGTATTATTGTATTAGTTCAATAGTACAATAATACAAAGGAGGTGTTCATGTGCCATGGGAATTTACTAATGATAGACCAATTTTCCAACAGCTATCGGATATTATAGTTAAAGATGTAGTCTCCGGCAGGTATAAGCCTGGGGAAAAACTTCCGGCCGTTAGGGATATAGCTTTAACTGCCGGGGTTAACCCTAACACCATGCAACGCGCATTTGCAGAGGCTGAAAACAGGGGGATAATACTCACTAAAAGAGGTGACGGAAGATATGTAACAGAGGATATAGAGCTGATAAAAAGTATATCGTACAAACTATTATCCGATATGGCAAAAGGATTGGTTCTATCGGCTACCGAACTTGGTTTTAGTGGTGAGGAGATAATAGAAATAGTAAAATTAAACATGGAGGATAGATAATGGATTATGTACTTGAGTGCAAATCTCTTACAAAAAGCTTTGGTGCAAAGGTGGCTCTTAGCGACTTTTCGTTAGACTTATCTAGGGGGCGAATACTAGGGCTACTTGGACCAAACGGTAGCGGTAAAACCACCTTAATAAAGATACTAAACGGTCTACTCACTCCGAATGCCGGCATGGCAAAAATTTCCGGATATCTACCCGGAAAAAAGGCAAGGGCGGTTGTCTCCTACCTTCCGGACAGGGATTTTCTGCCCAAGGAGTGTAGGGTTTGTGATCTGGTTAGCTACTACAAAGATTTTTATTCAAACTTCAACGAGAACAGGGCCCGTGAGATGCTAAGCAACCTGAATATCGACAGGTTTGTTAAGCTTAAAACACTATCCAAAGGAAACCGTGAAAAGGTAGCACTTATTCTCGTAATGAGCAGAGATGCTGATCTATATCTGCTTGATGAACCGATTGCAGGAGTCGACCCTGCCGCACGAGATTATATACTAAACACTATACTATCAAACTACAACGATAATTCCTCTATAATTATCAGCACACATCTAATTGCGGATGTAGAGCAGATACTATCCGATGTTTTATTTTTGAAGGATGGGCGAGTCGAGCTGGTTGGGGATGCAGATGAGATACGCATCAGCCATAATAACAGTATAGACGGTCTATTCAGGGAGGTGTTCAGATGCTAGGCAAACTATATAAGCATGAGGTTTTAAGGTCATTTAGGGGTAGTTGGTTTTTATTTTTAGCCATATCAATTAGCTGTGCCGTTGCAACACTTTCCTTTATTCTCCCCGAATATTCGGGGTGGGTACAGATAGTTTTTACCATTTTGTTTATCCCCTATCCTATCATAATTATTTTTTCGATAACTTTTTGTTTTATAATGGTGGTATACCGATTCTATACCAGTATGTTTTCTGCCGAGGGGTATCTTACTTTTACCCTACCATTTAGTAATATGGCACACTTTTATAGCAAGTTAATAGTCGGGGTTGCCACCTTGATAACAATAATTGCTTTTGCGATTCTTACTATAGAGCCTATTGCAAGAATTGCCGGATATCCCGAAATTGCACCATCCGGCTGGAATCTAACCAAACTAGGCAACTATAGCAATAGCATACCGATTACGGTTTCTCCTGTGGTCGTGATGCTATATATAATAGCAGGCATAACGATTGCTGTACTAATGTTTTTTACCGCTCTGTGTGCTGGGCAGATGTTTAAAAACAGAATTTTGGGCTCAATAGGTGCCTATTTTGTGTTGTATCTTATTGCTCAAGCTATCGCTTTGATTATAATGGTTATATATATCTTTAACATGGGCTTAATAGATGGGCCAACAAGCATGGATTACGAACCGTTTATAACCAGCATTCTTACAACCATTACAGTAATAATGATTATACAGTTTGCAGGAATGCTTGCTATCTGCCACTACTCCATCTCTAAAAAACTTAATTTAGAATAAGCCGTTTACACATAGTACCAATCAACGACTTAACCCCTTTCCCCTAAACGATTTAAAACCGCCCTAACGGGCGGTTCTGAGTGTCAAAAAAAAACTACTATGCTCCTAAAATGTCAAATTTGGTGACATGCGCGGCAAATTTGACCTTC
>CAYJOX010000226.1:0-2925 GCA_964371915.1 uncultured Oscillospiraceae bacterium | reverse complement strand
TATCGACATACTGCCGTTATACCCGCCTGAGGTTTTATCTATCACCACAAACCACGTGTTTGGGTCGGTTCCGGTTAGATTTATTCCGGTTTTTGCGGTTATCATGCTCTGCACCGCCGCCTCGGAAAGCGTTAGGGTGGATTGGTAGCCCGATGCGTTTACATCTACCGAGCTATCTACCGATACAAGGTAGGGAAGCGCGCCGCCCCATACCTCGTGCGAGCCGTTAGTGCGCCCTGCCGAGCTTGCAAAATATGGCGTGAATGCCGGTGCACCATTATATAGCACCCTCTGGTTAATAACCGGTGCTATGGCGGCGGTTACACGGCTATCGGCTACATCTCGGCCGGATACCGAAGGTGCCGCAACACCACGTGCCTGCTCGTACTTAATCCAGGTGTAGGATGCAACCGCCTGTGCCTTTAACGCCTCGGCCGGCCAGCTGGGCGACATCTCTAGCGAGACTATACGCCCTATAATATCAAGGGTACTGCCGGTGGTAACAACGCCGTTCATGGTTACGGTAATTGTTCCGCCTGTGTCTACCGGTGGGTCGGGCTGTTGCTGGGAGGAGGAGCTACTGCTTGATGAGCTACTGCTACTACTGGAGGATGAGCTACTACTCGAAGACGAACTACTGCTTGATGAGCCGGAGCTGTTATCATCATCCTCATCCTCGCCCTCATCCGAGCCGCTACCGCTGGAGGAATCACTGTCGTCTTCATCATCGCTCGTAGAGCCGGAGGTAGAATCGCCCTCATCGCCGGTATCGGAGGAGGAGCCATCGCCCTCATTATCATCACCCGGCAGGGTGGTTGTAGGGATATTGCCAAGAAGCGGTATATCGGTGCCCATAGGGCCTACAAAGCTTCCGGTAGCCCCGAGTGAGCCAAGCTCGCCTGCAAGCTCAAGATATGTAGCGCTTGGGTCGGGCTGTTTTCCGCCGTTGCGGCTGTAGTATACCTGTGGCATAATTGCCGATGCATTTTCCTGTAGCTCGTTACTCTGCAGTTCCTCGTCCGGCTGTAACAGCTTGCCTACAACTACTAGGTTTGTGCTGGTTGAAAGGTCGCTCGGGGTTACTATACTCATAAAGCTATCGCTCTCGGTGGTGGTTACCGGATAATCATAAAGCGAGCGTGCCTTTACCCCTACCACAAACTCCATCTGGGAGCGCAGTGTTTCAAACTCCCCTACCGCCGTTACATCGGGCTGTAGCTGTTCTACCATATCATCATAGTATACCGATACTATCTGGTACTGCTGTTCCCCCTCTGCCGTTATAAAGCTAAAGCTCTGCATCTGCTGTGCACGCTCTATATGCTTTAGCTGTAGAAGCTCTGATAGATGGGAGCTACCATATATAATAGTGTTTGTACTGTCTGCCTCCTGCGATATCTCCCTTGCATCCATAAACACTATGCCGCCCTCGGCCGGCTGTTTGTCAAAACCGGTGGTAGTGTAGCCGACATTGTCCGCCCCACGTACCACCGGTAGTTCTATGTCGGTTGCCCCCACGGCAAGCCATCCCACCGTATCGGAGTTTATCTGCGATACCTCGGTAAGGTGTTCCTGCACCGCCGCTATATAATCATCCTCGTTTCGGCTTTTGTTAAACGCCGGATAGGATGCCTCGGTAACCGAGGCATTGTTCCAGAAGGCAAGGCCGGATAAATCCAGATCAAA
Organism: uncultured Oscillospiraceae bacterium; assembly: GCA_964371915.1. Classification (GTDB taxonomy): domain Bacteria; phylum Bacillota; class Clostridia; order Oscillospirales; family Ruminococcaceae; genus CAYJBH01. The sequence goes on along the minus strand of CAYJOX010000226.1, from coordinate 1,239 downwards.
CCCGTTATGCATTAGGGCGTTATAGCCAAAATATCCCGCAACACCAAGCCCCGATAATACCGCTATTATAACTATTGCGGCAATTATTTTTTTAAGCGAGAAGAAACTCTTCCTGCCCGGTAGCTGTTCAAAGTTTGTAGATTCCTTTTCATCAAACACCCGAACACCGGTAATATCCATATCGCCAAGGATACGCCTTATCATATCGAGCGTGTTCTTAACGGCGGCAAGCCTTATCCACTCCCTGCCGCGCACCTTGCCTAGATCCAGACGCTTTACAAAGGTGAGCTTCTCGTAGCATACCGCTATGTATACAAGCCCTACCGGCTTCTCGGCAGAGCCACCGCCGGGCCCTGCTATTCCGGTTATACCCACACCTATATCTGCGCCGGTGTTATTGCGTGCCGCACGTGCCATCTCTCCGGCTACCTGCCCCGAAACCGCACCATGCTTATCTATTATCTTCTTCTTTACCCCTAATATCTCTGTCTTGCTCTCGTTGGAGTAGCTACAAACACCGCTTAAAAACACCTCGGAGGCACCGTCTATAGATGTTATCTTCTCGGACAGCATTCCACCGGTACAGCTCTCTGCCGTTGCAAGGGTTTTAAGCTTATCACGCAGTAGCCCCACAACCGTCTGCTCCAGCGATCCCTCACCCATGCCGTAGATATGATCCTGTAATACCAGGCGTATTCTGTTTTCGGCACCGGTTACAAGGGTTGTTGCATTTTTTACGGTATCCCCCTTTGCGGTAACCCTAATTACAACCTCCTGCTCCTTTGCGTACAGTGCAACGGTGGGGTTTACACCGGTAAGGTAGTTTTGTATCTTAGGTTCCAGCTCCGATTCGCCGATACCGTATACACGCAGTGTGCGTGAAACAAGGCAACCGTTTTGGTATTTGGCAAGTTTTGGGCGAAGCTGGTTTTCAAACATCCAGGTCATCTCTTTAGGGGGGCCGGGAAGCACCGCCGCCATAACATCGCTAACCTTATCGAAGAACAGCGCACCCGGTGCCGTGCCTACATCGTTTATCAGCTTTTCGCCAAACACGGGGCACATTGCCTGTTTTTGGTTGTTTTTTGTCATGGTGCGGCCGATAGATGCAAAGAAAGCCTGTATCTTCTTTAGCTCATCCATATCCATCTCTAGGCGGTCCTTAAACACCTCACAAACCGTCTCCTTTGTTAGGTCGTCCGCCTTGGGGCCTAGGCCACCGCTTAGAATAAGTAGGTC
>CAYJOX010000225.1:0-2955 GCA_964371915.1 uncultured Oscillospiraceae bacterium | reverse complement strand
GCACCTCTATATGGCGTGGGTTTAATTTAAGTTTTTCTATGTAAACATCACCGTTACCAAAGCAGGCAATAGCCTCCTGTGTGGCCTCGGTGTATTTTGCCTTTAGCTCGGCAGGCTCAAACACGGCACGCATACCACGCCCGCCACCACCGGCACTGGCCTTGATAAGCACAGGGTAGCCTATCTCCTCGGCAAGCTTTACCGCTGCTTGCGCATCGGCAACAATGCCATCGGAGCCCGGCACTACCGGAACACCACTTTTCTGCATTATGCTCCTTGCGGAGGCCTTGTTACCCATGCTACGAATAACATCGCCGGATGGGCCGATGAAAACAATGCCGTGCTTATCACAAAGATCGGAAAATTCGTCATTCTCCGATAAAAAGCCGTAACCCGGATGCAAAGCCTCGCAACCGGTCTGTACGGCGGCCGTAATTACGGCCTGCATATTAAGATAACTATCCTTAGCGGGTGCTGGGCCTATGCAGATTGCCATGGTTGCAAGCTGAACCGGAAGGCTGTCTGCATCTGCCTGAGAATACACAACCACCGATTCTATGCCCATCTCACGGCAGGCGCGCACAACCCTTAATGCAATCTCGCCACGGTTTGCAATCAATATACGTTTAAACATGCTATATCTTCCTTACCGAAAACAGTAGCTGACCAAAGCTCACAAGCTCTGCATTTTGCGCGTGAATCTCAACTATCTCGCAATCGTATGGAGCCGGTAGCTCGTTTAGCATCTTCATAGCCTCCACAATGCAAAGTGCATCACCCTTTTTAACGGTGCTTCCAACGCTAACAAACGGGTCAGATTCCGGCGAGGGTGAGCTGTAAAAGGTACCTACAAGCGGAGCCGTAATCTCCTCACCTTTAGGGGCTGCGGCCGATGCTTCAACAACAGCCGCAGGGGTGGCGGATACGGGAGCTGTAGCCACCGGCATTGCTGCCGGGGCAGCCACTGCCGATACCTTGCTTAGCGAAATTTCAAAGCTATCCTGTTTTAATGATAGCTCGGCAATATTTGAGGATTGAAAATAGTCAAGTAGCGCATATAGCTCTAACTCTTTGTTATCCATTATATAATAACTCCAAAAATTACGATTTTGCCTTCTCTATGTAATCTACAATATCTTTAACGGTTTTAAAGTTTGCAAGATCCTCGTCCGGTATAGATACACCAAACTCCTCCTCAAGAGCCATGCTCATCTCAACAGCATCAAGGCTATCGGCACCAAGATCATCGGCAATGTTTGCCTCCAATGTTACCTCGTCCTCGCTACATCCAAGTGTGCTTACTATTGTCTCTTTTACCTGATCAAACATAATAAATCTCCTATTAATTTTATTTAATAACCTATAAATATTTAACTAAAATTATTTAACTAAATATTTTTACCTATTTTAACCTTGATAGATAGATTTGTCAAGTGTTTTTTAGATATTTATTTACATTCTGCATTACAATGGCCGTAGATGGGCATACTACAACGAAAGAGTTTACAAAAAGGGTTAATCATGTTGCAAAGGGTTAAAAAGATAGCGATAAAGGTGGTTAGCATACTAACGGTTATCGCACTAATTATAGTTGGGATGGTTTCTTTTATAACGCAAAACCTACCGGATAGTTTTACAACGGTTGCAGATGAGGAATTTGTACTGCAAAGTATGCCGTTTGTTACGGCGGATATACCTTATCAAGAGCTATCGCAGGCATCTACAGGGGAGAGCAACTCCTATAATGTTCAGCTTAGCCTGCTAGGTATGCTACCGATTAAAACGGTACGTTTAGTAGAAACACAGAGGCAGACTTTAACCGTAATGGGCGAACCCTTTGGAATAAAGATGTTTGCGGATGGTGTAATGGTAGTAGGCTTTTCAGATATAAAAAGTTCTACCGGATATAAAAACCCTGCAAGGCTTGCCGGGTTACAGCTGGGGGATGTGATAAAGTCTATAGCTGGTGAGGATATGGTAGTTAACGAGGATGTAAATCATGCGATTTCACAATCCAAGGGAGAGCCCACTGAAATTATATATATGAGAGATGATGAGGAGCGCAGCTGTATAATCACAGCGGTTGAGGATAGCACTACCGGAAGCTATCGCAGCGGAATGTGGGTGAGAGATTCATCGGCCGGCATAGGAACATTAACCTTCGCAGATAACGAGGAGATGATATTTGGTGGCCTTGGGCACCCGGTAAGCGATACTGATACAGGGAAGATGATAGAGCTTTTAAGTGGCGAAATTGTACCGGTTATAATTAATGGTGCAATAGAGGCAGATGCGGGTTCGGCGGGAGAGCTTAAGGGAGAATTCATATCGGATGATGTTATGGGTGAGGTATTACAGAATGATCAGACCGGGGTGTATGGTAGGTTAAACGTGCCTTTAGAGGGTCGAGAATACGAGGTTGCCACTCCGGCTGAGACGGTCACTGGCACCGCAACAATTATTGCCACGGTGGATGAGGAAGGGCCAAAGTCCTATAGAATAGAGATAGAGCGATTATTCCTAGGAACTGATAACTTTACAAAGAATATGCTAATTCGTGTTACAGATCAGGAGCTACTAGAAAAAACCGGTGGTATAGTGCAGGGGATGAGTGGAAGCCCAATAATACAAAATGGTAGGATAGTTGGTGCGGTGACACATGTACTGGTAAACGACCCAACAAAGGGGTACGGAATTTTTATTGAAAACATGCTCGAATCGGCGGAAAGTATAACAGAATAAACATAAGTGTTAGCCCTTAACGTCTCAAAATTCCTTGAGATATAATAGGGCTAACACTTTTTATTGACGGACTATAAAGCGAGGAGTATAATAATAGTTATTACAGAAAATTCCTATTTTCCTGTGGTTTGTTTGGGTTGTGGGTAATGGGGGGTATTAATAGTTTGCGAGGTGTAAAATGAAGTTAGACGGATTTGGGATTTTTGTAAAAGA
>CAYJOX010000224.1:0-2965 GCA_964371915.1 uncultured Oscillospiraceae bacterium | reverse complement strand
GCATCTGTGGTGTGGGTTTTGTAACGGTATCGCTACGAAAATCTATGTAGTTCATTGCTAAAAAATTCCTTTCCCTATTCTATCTTCCTGTTAACATTCTGCGGTAGAGCGTAACAAACTTTGTTACCTCAACCTCCTTCTTTTCGAGCGTCATCTCGCTACATTTAGTAATAAATCCGCTAATTATCCACTCGGTATAGCACACTATGCTCTCAAAGTCGCTTCCCGGCATAAAAAAGCTACGGTCGCAACGTTTAAACGGCTCATAAAAACTATAATCTTTAAAGTTGTTTAAAAAGGGTTTAACCTGCTCGCTTTCATCACCTTTCATCCTATCGTAGAACATAAAGACATGTGGGTAAAACTCTGAAAGCTCAAAACGTAATGTCAAGATACTCTGTAGCTGATCGAAAAAATCGGTCTGTGACATGTTTATCTTTTTATAGTAATCATCAATAAGCACAAGCGCAACATATTCCGCAATAAACTCAAACAGGTTCTGCTTGTTTCCGAAATAATGAAACAGTATTCCTTTAGATATTCCGGCATCGGCAACTATGCGGTTTGTGGAGGCTCCATCATACCCATAGAGGGCAAACTCCTTTACTGCCGCCGATATAATCCTATCCTGTTTTTCACTACTTGTATCAAAAAATTTTTGGTACATTGCACTATCCCCTCTTAAAATTTATGTCAAGTTGTCCATAATGGTCAAACGCACTCTTAGTTTATCATGATTCACCCCCTTTTGCAATAGCCTAACCGGTTTTTTATCAAAATTTACAAAAAACTATTGACAAATTTCACAGCTATGATATACTGTTTTTAGCACTCTAATGCTGCGAGTGCTAAAAACAGTATATCAGGTCGATTAAGACAGGAAAGGACGGTTTATAATATGGCAAAAAAACAATTTAAGGCGGAAAGTAAGCGCCTGCTGGACATGATGATCCACTCCATCTATACCCATAAGGAGATTTTTTTACGCGAGCTTATAAGCAACGCATCCGATGCTATTGATAAGGCTTATTTTTTAGAGCTATCGAACGGCAAGGGGGTTAATCGTGATGATTACAGCATCCGCATTACCGCCGACAAGGAGGCCGGAACCCTTACAATAAGTGATAACGGTGTAGGCTTTAGCGCAGAGGATATGGAGAAGAACCTCGGTGTTATTGCATCCTCCGGTACACTTGCATTTCAAAAGCAACTCGAGAGCAAGGACGAGGTAGACCTTATCGGTCAGTTCGGAGTTGGCTTTTATTCCGCATTTATGGTATCACAGCAGATAACCGTTAACAGCCGTGCGATGGGCAGCGAGGAGGCCTTTAGCTGGCAATCCTCCGGTGCAGACGGTTATACAATCACTCCCTGTGATAAAAAGGAGCAGGGCACCGATATTATTCTAAAGATAATAGAGGACACCGAGGATGAGCGTTACAGCGAATACCTAGAGGAATACAAGCTACGTAGCCTTGTTAAAAAGTATTCCGATTATATCCGCTACCCTATCCTCATGGAGGTAGAAAAAACTAACGTAATAGAGCCGGGCAGTGAGGAAAAAGAGGCCGTAACCGAGAAGGTACGTGAGGATGCAACGCTCAACAGCATGATTCCGCTTTGGAAAAAGCAGAAAAGCGAGATAACTGCAGAGGAGTACGAAGGCTTTTATACCGACCGCCGCTTTGGTTTCGATAAACCGCTAAAGGTTGTTCACGGCTCTGCCGATGGTTCGGTAAGCTTTACCGCACTACTGTTTGTACCATCCGAAACCCCGTATGATTTTTATACCAAGGAGTTTGAAAAGGGGCTTGCACTCTACGCCAAGGGCGTTATGATCATGGAGAAATGCTCCGATCTATTGCCGGATTATTTTGCATTTATGCGCGGGCTTATCGATAGCGAGGATCTATCACTTAACATCTCCCGTGAGATGTTACAGCAGGATAGGCAGCTTAAGGTTATAGAGAAATGGCTTACCAAAAAGATTAAATCGGAGCTATTGGCACTTCAAAAGAGTGATCGTGAGGGCTATGAGAAGTTCTTCGCCGCATTCGGCCGCCAGCTAAAATTTGGCGCCTACTCTGATTTCGGAATGAACAAGGAGCTGTTACAGGATCTACTTCTTTTCCATTCCTCCACCGAGAAAAAGCTGGTTACTCTTAAAGAGTATACCGATAGGATGAAGGATGAGCAAAAATACATCTACTATGCAAGCGGAAGCAGTGCCGAGCAGATAGATAAGCTACCCCAGACTGAGCGCCTAAAGGATGCCGGCGTAGAGGTGCTTTACCTTACCGATGATGTGGACGAGTTTGCCCTACAGATGCTTAGAGAGTATGCCGAGAAACAGTTTAAGAATGTATCCTCCGGCAACCTGGAGCTACCGGGCGAGGAGGAGAACAAGCAGGAGGAGCGCAACGAGGAGAACAAGGAGCTTCTTACCGCAATTAAGGAGGCAATCGGCGATAAGGTTAGCCGTGTAACGGTTACCGACCGCCTAAAAAGCCACCCTGTATGCCTATCCAGTGATGGAGCGCTCTCTATCGAGATGGAGAAGGTAATGGCACAGATGCCGGGGCAGGAGGCTCCCAAGGCGCAAAAGGTTTTAGAGCTTAACCCAGAGCATAGTGCATTCGCAACCCTTGCAAAGCTACGTGAGCAGGATGCAGATAGGTTTGCACGTTATGCAAAGGTACTATTTAATCAGGCTCTTATTATAGAAGGCCTTGAGATTGAGGATCCGGTAGGGTTTGCTAACGATATTTCGGCATTACTGCACGAATAGTTTATCGGGCATTACCAAACAGGGAAGCAAAGAGATAAAGCTTTACTCAATCCTACGCTTATGATATAGCAAACATATAACAAAAGGGATGCCGATATACTTTGTATCGGCATCCCTTTTTTAAATCACAGCTTCTCAAGGCAGGTAACCGATGAAAACATTTTTTCCGATTCCGCT
>CAYJOX010000223.1:0-2967 GCA_964371915.1 uncultured Oscillospiraceae bacterium | reverse complement strand
CCCTATCCGATAAGTTTGGGGATAACGGTATTGTGGCTGTACTGTTTGGGCACATTACCGGTGATGTTTGCGAAATAGAACTATTTATAATGAGCTGCCGTGTGTTTAAAAGGGAGCTGGAGTTTGCCGTTATCGATAGATTGGTGCAGCTTCTTGTAGAGAGGAATGTTAGGTCAATTAAAGGTGTATTTCTGCCTACTGCCAAGAACAAGCCCTGTGCCAACTTTTATAAAGAAGCCGGCTTTACCGAGACAGTTTCTAACGATGAACGATCAGAGTACGAGTTGCAAACCTGTGGCTATAACCCGCAGGCAAACTATATAGAACTAAAAGGAGAATAAAAATGGACGAGAAGACAATTTTAGTAGAAATACAACCTATATTTCATGATGTATTTGATGATGATTCACTTGTAATTACAAGGCAGACCAGTGCGGCAGATATAGAGGACTGGGATAGCCTAGAGCAGATTAATCTGCTTACAGCCATGGAAAAAAAGTTTAATGTTAAGTTTAGCCTTGGCGATGTTCGTAACCTACAAAATGTTGGTGACCTTGTAGACCTATTGGTGAGAATAACGGCATGAACGACTTTAGTATAGATACGATAAAGGTAGGGGAGTCGGCCGAGTTTACGAGGAATATTACGGCCGAGATGATGCAGGCATTTTTAGAAATTACCGGTGATAATAACCCGCTGCATGTTGATGAGGATTTTGCTAAGGAAAGTGGGTTTGTGGGTAGAGTGTGTTATGGTGCATTAGTATCCTCATTCTTATCTACCCTTGCAGGAGTTTATCTGCCGGGAAAACGTTGTCTTTTGCACGGAATAGACAGTAAATACAAACAACCTGTATATATTGGTGATACCCTTACTATTCATGGTACTGTAGCTGAGGTAAATGAAATCTTTAACGAGATAACGGTAAAGGCAAGAATTACAAACCAGCACGGTAAAAATGTTGCACGTGCCGTTGTTAAGGCGGGAATACTAAAGGAGGAAGCATGAGAAACTATCTCATTACCGGAGCATCCTCCGATATTGGCATACAGTTTTGTAAGGAAATAGCGGCAACTGCCGACTGTATAGTTGCAACTGCAAACAGTACCGCCTGCACCCTATATGAGTTAAAGGCAGAACTTAGCACTATTAACCCAAATCTTAAGTTTATAGTTAAAGAGGTTGATCTTTCATCGCCACAGGCGGTGGAGGATATGCTTGCGGACATAAAAGAACAGGGGATTGCAGTTACTCATTTTTTACACCTTCCCTCACTACGCCCTGTTAATGCAAAGCTTAAGAATTTTAACTTTGATAACTTTTACACCGATTTTGAGCTACAGGTAGGCTCGGCAATAAGGATATGCAGGGCTATTCTTCCCGCAATGTCCAAGGCAAAATTTGGTAGGGTTGTGTTTATGCTTACATCCTATATAGAAAACCCACCGAAGAACATGGCCGCCTATGTAACGGTAAAATCTGCACTTGCGGGGCTTTGTAAAAGCCTCTCTGCCGACTATGCATCGCAGGGGATAACCGTTAACGGAATACTCCCCTCCATGATAGAGACAAAGTTTTTACAGGATACAAGCGGCATAATTGTAGAGGCTGCAGCCGAGGCACACCCACTAGGGCGTAATGCAACTGTGGATGATGTGGTTCCGGCTATAAACTTTTTACTTTCTGATGATGCCGGTTATATTACCGGTACAATGCTATCTGTGACCGGTGGTGCATAAAGATGGTGGACTACAGCTTTAGAAAAGCACTGCCGAGTGAAAAACAGGCCGTTACCGATTTTATGAATATTAATTGGGGTAACAAACATCCCCTTGTAAATGACGAGCGCCTTTATAACTACTATTTCTGCCGTGGCGGTGAACTTAACTTTGCACTGTGTTTAGCCGGGGAAAGGATAGTGGCAGTTGCCGGATATATCTATGCAAACCGTACTAAATCGGCGGCGTATGTAAGTATCTGGTGTGCCGACAAGGCATATAACGGTGCCGGGCTTGAACTCATGGAGCAGCTAAGGGGCATTATTGGGGTTCGGGTTTTATGCTGTAACAATATTCGCCCTAACACGGTTAGGTTTTATGAGTTTCTGGGCTACCATACCGGGAAGTTTTAGCATGCATATATGCTATCACCCGACACTACTTTTAAAATAGCGGACATTGTTAACCCTATCTATAATACAGTAAAGGGCAGTGCGGCAACCCTGACGGAGATATACGAGCTTGAAAGCCTGCCATTTGAGCAGATTAGCGATAGCCTGCTTATAAAAAAAGATTTAGATTATCTACGTTTTAGGTATATAGATTATCCTTTCAGAAGATATCGTTTTTTCAGGTTGGATAACGGCGGCAGGGTAGCCCTGTTCGTGCTAAGGCTTACCGAGGTTAATGGAGCTTTTGCTATAAGGATTGTGGATTATCTGGGCGACCCGGCAGATATAGCGGCCTGCGGAGAATGCCTGCAAAAGCTACTAACAACATTTAAAGCCGAATATCTTGATTTTTACTGTGCCGGTATTGATGATGAGCAACTTTACGATGCAGGCTTTAATATCCGAAATGATACAGATAAAAATATCATACCAAACTATACCGAACCACTAGATAGGCAAAATATTGACTTTTACTATTTCACAAGTGATACCGATGGCTTTACCATGTTTAGGGCGGACGGTGACGGAGACAGGCCTATCTTAAGTTAAAACAGTAACTTTATACACATTATTGTAATACTATTAAATATAATTTTCTAGGAGGAGAACAATGCAGTACAATCAACTAACAAAGGAACAGCTAACACAAGAACTTGCACAGCTAAACTCGAAACTACAAGAGTACAAAGCTTTAGGGCTAAAGCTAGATATGTCCCGTGGTAAACCGGCTGCCAAACAGCTAGATCTTTCCATGCCGATGATGGGCATGGAGGTTATTAAATCCGATAGCGGCATTG
>CAYJOX010000222.1:617-2991 GCA_964371915.1 uncultured Oscillospiraceae bacterium | reverse complement strand
GTTCCACCTTCCACGTGCACTAATTATGCTTGATGAAATATTAAAGGATATATAAAACCTAAAAGAGGATGTGATGTAAAAACTCACAGCCTCTTTTGCTTGTTATAAACATTTATATATGGTATAATTAACCATAGAAAATATAGAATTAAGGTGAATATAATGTATTGCCCGAGATGCAAAAGATACTGCCACAGCAACGAAAGATTCTGTGGCAACTGTGGCTTTAATATAGCTGGTTATGCACACCATGCCACCATGAGTAAAAAGAAAAGCGGTGCTACCGGGATTATAATAGCTATAGCAGCGGTGTTAACGATTGGTATAGCCTTGTTTTTATTGTTGCAGGTAGCCGATGAGCCACGAGGGGGTGGCCTTTCCTCCGGCTTTGACGGTGTCTTACCACAGGAGGTCACTACCGATACCGAAATATTACAGGTTGATGATTTAAGGGAGTTTTACACCACCCCTGTGGGAGGTGGGCTTGATGTTGCTACAGTAATGCTATATATAATAGGTTCCGACCTTGAAAGTTACGGGGGATTTGCAAGCGACGATATCTACGAGATGTTGGAGGCAGACTTTGGCGAAAATGTCAATGTTGTTCTAATGACCGGTGGCACAACCGATTGGTATATAGATGAGATAAGTGATGATAGCTGCCAGTATTGGCAGATTAAAAACAACGAGCTTGTTTTGGTGGATAATAGTTTGGGCCTTTTAAACATGACAGACCCGGCTACCCTTACCAACTTTATAAACGATACTGCCGCGGCCTACCCGGCAGACCGTTACAGCATTATAATGTGGAACCATGGTGGTGGCACCTTTAGTGGATTTGGAGATGATGAACATTTTCCTAGCACTACCCTCACCCTAGAGGATATCTCCCATGCCTTTTCGGGCAGTGATGTAAAGTTTGATTTTGTAGGGTTTGATGCATGTTTAATGGCAACGGCAGAGACAGCACTTATGCTGGAACCGTATGCCGATTATCTAATAGCATCACAGGAGACTGAGCCGGAGCTTGGGTGGTACTATACCGATTGGCTTACAACACTTGGGAAAAACCCATCCATCTCTACAGAGCAGCTCGGTAAGGCTATAGTGGATGATTACATTACGGTGTGTGAGGAGGAGCTTTACAACCCTAATGCTACATTATCGGTAATAGATTTAAGATATATGCCCTACGCCTATGATATGCTTACAGTATTTTTTGCAGATGCGGCAGATGGTGTAAGAGATGATGATTATCTCATGTTTTCTACCGCCAGAAACCATGTGAAGGATTTTGGCGATGGCGATTTTGAGCAGATAGATATAGTGGACTATATAAGGATGGTAGATGTCGAGGATAAGGCGCAGGTAATAGATGCGGTTAGCGAAGCGGTGGTGTACCATGACAGTAGCTATGATGTAAAGGGCGCAAACGGCATGGCTATCTACTTCCCCTATGATTACCCGAATTATTACGATGAGATGCAGGAACTACTACACAACCTCGGCTTTTCAAACCACTATACCGAGTTTTTCAATGTTTTTATCAGTGCTATGTCGGGTGGACAATCACATGGCAGCCAGTCGTATGGTGGCATTAGTGTTAATATATCAGATGAGGATTGGTATGATGAGGAAACGGCCGATAGCTACGAACAGAATAGCGAAATTACTACATTTTCCGAGCTTATAATCGACGAAAAGGATGATAGTTTTGTACTAAGTTTAACCGATGACCAGTGGGCAGAGATAAATACAATAGAGCTACAGGTGCTGATGGATGACGGCGAAGGTTATATTGATTTAGGTAGTGATAATGTATACGAGTTTGACGACGATGGAGACCTTAAGATAGAGTTTGATTATACATGGGTGGCGATAGATCAAAATATAGTTCCGTTTTATATGGAGGAGGAAGACTATATCAGTGATGATTGGTATACATTTGGTTATGTGCCCGCATTTTTAAACGATGAGGAATATGTCGAGGTAATACTATATTGGGATGCAAACACCCCATCCGGCTATGTGGCCGGATATCGCCGCTATACCGATACAGGCGACCCTATTGCAAAGGGTTTGTTTTCCCTTGAGCCGGGGGATACACTTAGCTGGATAATAGATTACTATACCTACGACCTGGAGTATGAGGATTGGTATTATTTTGGGGATACCTATATAGTACCGAGCACAGAGATGGTAGTAGGCTATGAATATGTAGGGGATATGGATGCGATGGCCTACTTTGTGCTTACCGATTACTATAACAATGTTTATGAGACCGAAGCGGTTATCTATAGCGATTATTGATAGGGATTATGAATAACAACTTATTTATATCACAGTTAATACTAAACGGTAAGATAAAAAAAGA
>CAYJOX010000222.1:0-607 GCA_964371915.1 uncultured Oscillospiraceae bacterium | reverse complement strand
AGTAAGGTTTCTAGAAACACAGGGGAGGCTAAAGCTTAATAAGGCCGTTACCTTTTTTGTGGGGGAGAACGGAACAGGAAAATCAACCCTTATAGAGGCAGTTGCTGTAGCGTATGGTTTTAATCCGGAGGGTGGCAGCAAAAATTTTAATTTTTCAACCGCCGATGCACACTCTAACCTGCATGAGCATTTAACACTTGCTAAAAGAGGTTTGGCGAGGGATGGTTTTTTTCTTAGGGCGGAAAGTTATTTTAACGTTGCATCGAATATAGACGAGATGGACGATGATTTGCCGGATGCATTAAAGCTTGTTAACCATTACGGAGGCAAATCATTACATAAACAATCACACGGCGAAAGTTTTTTATCGCTTGTACAGAATAGGTTTTTTGGGAATGGTTTATATATTTTAGATGAGCCGGAGGCGGCACTATCTCCTACACGGGTTTTAACACTAATGGCGGAGATAGATTACCTTGCAAAGCACGGTTCCCAGTTTATTATTGCCACCCACTCGCCAATATTGATAACATTGCCGGGTGCAGAGGTGCTTGAGTTTACGCAGGATAGAGTAGCCTCGGTGCACTATAGCGAGACCGAACACTAC
>CAYJOX010000221.1:0-2998 GCA_964371915.1 uncultured Oscillospiraceae bacterium | reverse complement strand
TAATACATACCGATTTACCACTACCGGTAGAACCCGCTATAAGAAGATGTGGCATCTTAGTTAGATCGGCAACCTGTACCTGCCCTGCAATATCCTTACCTAAGGCAATCGTAACCGGGGATTCGGAGGAGTTAAACTCCCTACTCTCCAGAATACTTCTAATGCCTACCGGCACTACAGTCTTGTTTGGAACCTCAATTCCTACCGCCGCTTTGTTTGGAATTGGCGCTTCTATCCTTACGCCTGCGGTTGCAAGATTAAGTGCAATATCATCCGACAGCGCTGTTATCTTGCTTATCTTAACACCGGCAAGTGGCTGTAGCTCATATCGTGTTAGGGTAGGGCCACGGCTAATATCCATCATCTTGGTTTCTACGCCAAAGCTTTTTAAGGTATTTACAAGCAGATCTGCCGTGGTGCGCATCTCCAGCTGCGCCCCCTCCTCCGATATTACCTTTTGAGGCTCAAACATTTCGGGTGTCGGCAGTTCATATCCTACAAGGGTAGGTTCGGTAATCACAAGCTGATCTAGGGGCGCACTTTCCGGCTCTAATCTTTTCGTTACAGCCTTTTCGATCAGCTTCTCTATCGGTTCTAGGCCTTCTTCCGCTACCTGTGTAGTCTTATCGCTATTAATTATATAGTCGTTAGATTTTTTAAATTCTTGTGCAAGCTCGGTTAACGGGATTATAGGTTCCTCAACCTCCCCCTCCTTCGCCTTGTTCTGCTCTGCAAGGCTTGCCGACATCCTGATAAATCCGGTTTCTACTACAGCAGGATCGGGGGTACAGGGTGGCTCGGCATCCCCTGCATCCACCTTAATATCATCGCCTACCGGTAGATCAAGGTTTATTTTTTGTTTTTTCACCCTCTCCGGTATAGGCTTAGGAGCAGGTTTTTGTTTTTTTGCTACCGATTTATCTCTTACCGGCCCTGTCCATGCTACAATGAAATAGCGTATCGAGCGGCGGATAAATACAAAAATATCATAAGGGGTAATTCCGGTAAGCATCATTACAAATATTATTGCCATAAGTATAAGAATAATGTTTGCAACCGGCCTACCTAACACGGTTACAAGAGGTAACCCGAGAAGTGCAACAACAAGGCCTCCCCCCTCGCCGTTCTGGCCTAGCGTAGTAAGCTGTTGCAGGGTATCGGAAAGCTCCATCCCGGAAAAATCTATATCTGAAAATACGAAAAATACCGAGGATGTTAATACAACAACCACCCCCGAAACAATGGCTTTAGAGGTGAGTGGTTGTTCCATACCGGCAAGTATTGCAAGATATATTAACAATGGGCCTACAAGGTATCCCCCATATCCCGTTATTAAAAAATAAAATTCTTTCAGCCCATTCCAGAAGGATGACCCTTCCACAAAACAGAGCACTAATAGAAGGATTCCTACGCCGAACAGAATTATACTTAGTACTATAGGGTTTATCGGTTCGGGTTTCTTTGTCGTTTTGCTCCTTGATGTTGTACTTCTTTTTGTTGCCATTATAACCTACCGTTAACTAAACTTTATACTATTAATGAAAAAACGCTATAACCGATTACAAACACCCCAAGTGCAAGTGTGTAGTATGCAAAAATAACAAGCTTGTTGCTATTAAGCACATATTGCAATAGCTTAATGCTGGCTATTCCCACGATAAGTGCTGTAAAAAAGCCTACTATTGCCGGTAGTGTATCAAACGGAACCTCCTGTCCTATCATATCGACAGCATCCAACACCGCACCACCCAGTATTGCCGGTATTCCCATAAGGAAAGAAAACTTAACGGCATAGCTCTTTTTATAACCGTTTAAAAGGCCGGCAGACATGGTGGACCCGCTACGGGAAACACCGGGAAACAATGCAAGCACCTGTGCAAGGCCTACAAAAACAGCACTTTTATATGTAGCCTTATCGGATTCTATCTCACCTGCCCTCTCCTTCGATGCGAAAAACAATAGGCTTGCAGTTATAAGAAAGCAGATTCCTTCAACTAAAATATTAGAATCTTCGGCAAACCCCTCGATAATCCCCATAAATGGCACAAAGGCAAAGAGTGGCAGTGTCGCCACACCTAAAAGGTAGAGTAGCTTTCGCTGAGGTGTTGCATTTTTTATGCTAAATCTACCGGTAAATATATCTTTAATCGTTCCAACTAGCTCTACAACTAACGAAATAATGTCTTTATAGAACACTATGCAAACCGCAAGTAGGGTTCCGAGGTGTAGCAGTAGCGAAAATGATAATGCACCCTCACCGCTTGTTTCACTAAAATGTTGGTATAACGCAAGATGTCCACTACTTGAAACAGGTAGAAATTCGGTTAGCCCCTGTATAATGCCTTGTAATATTCCATCAACTACTGTCATAGTACTCCTTACACTTATATAATTCATTATAACGATTTATTATACCATATCTGAAATGGAATTAAAACCCTTTTTTCCCAAAAAACTATATTAGACAGCTCAATTTATAAAGCCATCCGGTGTAATTTAACAGCAATGTGCACAAATTACTGATGTAAAGTAATTTTTTTTTAAAAAAGCTTGACAAAACGGTAAAAAAATTATAAATTGAGTACAAGACAAGTAAAAACTAGCATGTTGCAAACAAATATCGGAGGAGCAGTTATGGTATTTGAAAAAATTTGTGAAATTATTAGCGATGAGTTGGATATAGATATAAGTAAGATAACCAATGATTCGAGCTTGGTGGAGGATTTTGATGCCGACTCTTTAGATGTTGTCGACATCGTAATGAGTATTGAGGATGAATTTGCAGTAGAAATTCCGGATGATGCCGCCGAAACCTTTAAAACTGTTGGCGATGTTGTTAAATTTGTCGAAGATAACCTCGGTTAAAAGTATACAAACTGCATATTATATTCTGATAATTGCGATTTGGTCTTGACAGGGGCGGATATATTGGGTATTATAAATACGTGACTATTTAGTGGAGTAAATTATGATTATCAAAGAAGTAACGGTAGAAAAC
>CAYJOX010000220.1:0-3048 GCA_964371915.1 uncultured Oscillospiraceae bacterium | reverse complement strand
CTTTAGACGTATAATTATTATGTATCTTTTTAAAAGGGGGTAAGGATGGCGTTTATTTCTCCGTCAATACTATCGGCAAACTTTGCTACACTTGGGGATGATTGCAATGCTTTGCTTGTTGCAGGGGCAGATATGCTTCATTTTGATGTAATGGATGGACATTTTGTTCCAAACCTTACCTTTGGCGCACCGGTGTTAAAAAGCCTTTCAAAAGCTATTGATAGCTGTTATGATGTTCACCTTATGGTAACAAGGCCACAGGATTTTATCGGTGATTTTGCAAAAGCAGGGGCAGATATGATAACATTTCATATCGAATCGGAATGTGATATAAGTGATGTAATAGAGCAGATACACAGCCATGGCTTAAAGGCCGGCCTAAGCCTGAGGCCGGGAACACCGATAGAGATGCTAACCCCTTATCTGCCACAGATAGAACTTGTTCTTATAATGTCGGTAGAGCCGGGTTACGGTGGTCAAAAATTTATGCCACAATCACTACAGCGCATCGCCGAGCTTGCGAGGGTGGCAGAAAAAAACAACCCCAAACTGTTAATATCGGTAGATGGTGGTATAAACGCCGAGACTTCACTGCAGTGTATAGAGGCAGGTGCAGATATATTGGTTGCCGGTAGCTACCTTTTTTCCGATGTAACTACCGCAGCTTCAAAGATAGATAAACTGAAATAGAGCTGTAATGAATAAGAAAACTAACGAATATTTTAGTGCGGATTTCGAGAGGATTTTATGCCTGCTTGTTTTATTAGTGGCCAGCTTTTTTTTATACGGCCCCCGTACCCTTTTACTTGTAGGCGTTGCATTTGCTGTTGCACTTGTATGTGATTTAATGATGCGCGTTGCCCGTGCAAACTGTTATACCGAGAGGGATTTAAGTAGCTATGTTATTGCACTTACCCTAACGTTAATGATGTCTGCATCGGTAAGCTATATAGTGGTTATAACCTCAACTGCAGTTGCCATACTTGTAGGCAAATATGCTTTTGGTGGGTTGCACCACTACCCCTTTAACCCGGCGGCTGTCGGGTTTACGGTAGCACTTGTTAGCTGGCCGGAGAGGGTTTTTGTATATCCGGTGCCATTTAGCGACCTACCCTTTAACCTAAACGAGAGTTTTATGCCTGCAATTTCACAGGCCGCAACCCTAAAAAACGGAGGGCTACCGAATACATCGTTGCTTAACCTATTAACCGGCAATTTTGCGGGGCCGATGGGTGCCACCTTTGTTTTAATAATCTTAGCGGCGGCAGTTTTGCTTTGTGTAAGGCAGAGAATTTCCTTTGCACTACTTTCAACATTCCTACTGACAACTATAGTGCTAACCCTGCTTTTCCCGCGCATACATGATGCAAATGCAGCCGAGGTGCTTCTTTATGAGCTATCATCCGGAACACTGCTTTTCTCTGCTGTGTTTATAGTTCCGGATAAGGTATGCACCCCCAATAGGCTGTATGGCAGAATATTGTATGCAGTTGTTCTTGCTATGGTAGCCACACTGTTTCGGTATTTTGGGGCGTTTGAGGTAGGCATCTGCTTTGCTGTGATAATAGTTAGTGCACTTTCCGGCTTTTTTGATTATATAACCAGTGTAAAGTTGGTTAAACGTTGGTTTAAGCGCAGAAAGGGGGTAAAGGTTGGCAAATAACTTTTTTGTGCGCACCTATAATAACCGAGAGGATATTATAAAAAATGAGCGTATATTTATTAACAATCCCGTTATCTTTAAAGGCCTAGGTCTTGCGCCTGTTATAATAGCAGGGCGTACGGTGGAGGATGCCTTTGTTATTGCGGTTGCGGTTTTTCTACTGCTGGTATTCACCCGTGTGGGCGCCGCCATCGTCAACTACGTGTTAAAAACTAGCTTTAAAGGCCCTTTATATGTGATGGCCGCAGGCATTAGCTATGTGGCTATGTTCTTTATACTTAACCGCCTTTTTGGCATTGCGGAGCTATTGCAGTTTCACCTTTATATACCGGTTCTTGTGATGGACCCTATAATTATAAAGCGGTACGAGCGTAAGGGTAGGGAACCTATCGATAAGGCCTTTAAAAAGGGTATCAGAACGGCACTTGGCTTTGCCGTTGCTATTATACTTATAGGTGGAATACGTGAATTTTTAGCCTTTGGAAGCATTGCCGGAACCATGATAATGTCCGACCCAATCTTTCCTATGGCAAGGCTTGCCAGTGGGGGCTTTATTATAACCGGCCTGGTTGCGGCAATCTGGAAATACTCTGTAACCATGTTCTGGATGGCAATAGTTAGGGGGGCGAGGCATAGCTTATGACGATACTCTTAGATGCTCTTTCTGCCTTTTTTGGCTTTGCGCTTGTTGCGATAATGATGGAAAATATTGTATTTGCCCGCTCGCTCGGTGTATCCCGCCTTTTAAAGCTTGTGGATGATGACGGGGTAGACACCCTGTTGTTTTGCACCCTGCTAACTATTATTCAGCTTATAACAGTGCCGTTTGCATATCTTATGCGAGAACCTTTTCGTGCACTGGGCGACCTTAGATATTACATCAGGCCGCTGTTTTATGTGGCCGTAAGCTGTGCGGCATTTTTCCTAATATACGCTATTGTGCACTTTTTATTTAGTGCGGCAAGGGCAAAATTCATTAAAACAACACTGCCTATGGCGGCGTTTAACTGTAGTGTTTTCGGAACAATGTATATTAGCGGCACCTCCTTTGAAAGCATAATACATGCACTGGGCTATGCACTGGGGTCGTCCGTAGGGTATTTTCTTGCGGCCTTGCTCGTTACCGAGGGGCAACGTATTATTTTTAAAAAAGAGATACCCAGTGTTTTACAAGGTTTGCCGATAATGCTTATATATGTGGGTATCCTTGCGCTGGCAATCTATGGCTTCTCTGGACATAGCGTAATTTAATGCAAAAATTGCAAATTTACACTTGCAGATAAGGGTAGTTTATGTTACAATATCGTTAAATAAATAACATATTTAAAACAAAATAAATAAGGAGAAAATCAGATGGACATGATGAACAAAAAGACAGTCGAGGA
>CAYJOX010000219.1:0-3115 GCA_964371915.1 uncultured Oscillospiraceae bacterium | reverse complement strand
TTGGTCGTCTTGGTCGTCTTGGTCGTCTTGGTCGTCAAGATCATCTATATCGTCAATATCATCAACGTCAGAGTCTTTGTAGATAACAGCACCGGTTATTGCATCAATATCATAGCTATACTCTGTTCCATCTGCCGTTTCGAAATCCACCTCATAAACCATCATGCCGTCTTCAAAATCTAGATCAACATCTTTTTCAGTAAGGCTATCAACCATAATTGCAGCGTCGTTTAGGGCAGCATTGAGGGCAGCTTCGCCTCCAATGTATGCACTATCACTTGCATCACCTACAGTATTTATAGAATCGGTAGGGTTTAGCAGATGGTTGAGCTCGGTTACAGAGAGCTGTGCAAGCTGCTGTGCATCATAGGTGGGTGTTTGAGTTAAAATTTCGGTTATAAGCATCGCCTTACCATCGGTAATTCCGTAATGCTGTGCTATCTCTGCCGTGTTTGTACTATCTATACTTTGGCTAAGCACCGCCCCACCAATATTTGCATCTAACATAGCACTCTCTATCTCTGTGGCAAGAGCCTGCTGTAGCTGTTCAGATTTTTCTGCCGAAGCACCCTCTATCGTCAACAATACTGAGTTTTGGATATCGTTTAGATATCCATTTCTTACCATAGAGCCTACAACTGCATTTATTGCAAGTTCCGCATCACTTCCCTCTATGTTCATATCCCCGAGAACAAGCAAGCCTTCCTCGTTTAAGCCGGTGGCCGTTAGCACCTTGTCGTTTGCATTTACCGTAATCTCAATACTTGGATTGACATCTAGAGATATTGTGGCGGCGGTAGCAAAGTTTGTGTTGTAGCTATAAAGGCCTACCACAAACAGCAAGCAGGCAGAAGCCGCTGTAATTGCTGCAATAAATTTATTTCTTTTTTTAACTGGGTTCATGATTAACACCTTCCCTTTCCGGTTATCGCAACCTTGGAGGACAGCATCAAAAACGTCCGGCGTAACCTTCTCGTAGGACTCTCTTATCTTTCTCTCTAATTCCGGTGTGTTCATATTAGTAGCCTCCCTCCGTTAATCTTTCTCTTAATTTCTTAATCGCTCTGTGATACTTCGAAAGTATCGTGGGTAGCGGAAGACCCATAAAGACCGCTATCTCCCGATGCTTAAATCCTGCTACAACATAAAGAACTACTATCTGGTGTTCCTGCTGTGTAAGGGAGGACATACATTCCGAAAGAATACATCGTTGTTCCGGTGAAAGGCCCTGCTCATCAGATAGAACCGGTTCAAATACCTCGACCGAAACTGTCTTTTTTTGTTGTCTCATCCGCATAAAGCAAAGATTTTTAACTATTGTCATAATCCATGCCATCGGTTTTCCGTGTGGTGTGTATCCCTCGGCCGAGCTGTTAACGGTGATATAACACTCCTGCATTACATCCTCGGCATCGGATGCATTTTTTAAAAGAGAGAGTGCATAGGCATAGACAGATGTTTTTGTTTCATTGTACAGCACCTCTAGCGCCGACCGGTCACCCTGCGCTATCTGAGCAATACAATTTTCTAAAATACTATCATCCTTGACTGATGCTGTGTGTAGTGATGCTAAGCTAAGTAATAACATAATTTTTTCTCCCTTTCACTATGTTAATGCACGAGAAGCTCGATTTATTGCATAGTAATTAAAAATTTTTAAAAAATATTTTATATTTACAATTCTAGTTGCAGATGTTAATATTAAAATACATTGTATAATTATATATTATATGTAGATATAATAGCAAGTGCTTGAAAGTTAATGGGAAAGGATTTTAAGGTATGACAGAGCTTATGGTTGCATGTATGGCAGCAAAAAAATCTTTAACTGTATTACAATCTGTATCACACACTATGCGGTGCAAGGTAATCTGCGATGTTGCCGATCTACTCTTAGTAAGGCAGAATTATATCCTAGAAGAGAACCAAAAGGATATTGATAGATCAGTTGCTAATGGGCGCCCTAACTCTATGGTGGATAGGCTAACGCTTACAAAGCAGAGAATAGAAAACCTCGCCACATCCCTTAAAAAGGTTGCCGCGCTACCCGATCCATTAGGGCTAAGCAGTGGGCATATTCATCCAAACGGAATGAGGATAACTAAGGTAGCTGTGCCTATAGGTGTTATTGCGGTTATATTTGAAAGCCGCCCAAATGTAACTGCGGATATTGCGGCACTTGCGCTAAAAACCGGTAACGCCGCAATACTAAGGGGCGGAAGCGAGGCAATAAACACAAACCTTGCCATCGGCAGCGTTATAGAGCAGGCACTTTTAAATAATTCCCTCCCCAAAGAGCTTATATATATAGTAAAGGATACCGCAAGGGCTACAGCAGATGAGCTGTTAACGATGAGAGGGTATATCGACCTGCTTATACCAAGAGGCAGTGCCGCACTAATTAAGCACACGGTAGAGAATGCCAAGGTGCCGGTTATCGAGACAGGTGCCGGTATCTGCCATATCTATGTCGATGAAGATTCCGATCTTGATATGGCATTAGATATACTCGATAATGCCAAAACCCAACGCCCGTCTGTCTGCAATGCGGCCGAAACACTACTATGCCATGCAGCGGTTGCAGAAAAGTTTTTGCCGCTTGCAAAGGGCCGCCTTGATAAAAGCGGTGTTATCTGGCATGGCTGTGCGCAAACTGCAAAGCTTTTAACCGGTATAGCTACGGCCGATGATACAAACTTCTCTACCGAGTATAACGATTATGAGATAAACTGCCGTATAGTATCGGGTATGGATGAGGCAATCGAGCATATCTCACAGTTTGGAACACTACATAGCGAGGCAATAATAACGGCCGATATGAAACGCGCCAAAGAGTTTACCTCCCGCGTGGATGCGGCAGTTGTATATGTAAATGCATCCACCCGCTTTACCGATGGGGAGGAGTTTGGCCTTGGAGCTGAGATTGGAATTTCTACCCAAAAAGTTCCTCCGAGAGGCCCCATGGGTCCGGCCGCACTTACAACTATAAAATATCTTGTAGAGGGTGAGGGGCAGATACGATAAACATCTATAATAGGAAAGGTGCGGTTATAACTACCGCACCTCAGGCTGTCGAAAAAGTTCGACAGCCCCGAGAGGGGATGCATCCCCTCCC
>CAYJOX010000218.1:0-3119 GCA_964371915.1 uncultured Oscillospiraceae bacterium | reverse complement strand
CCTTTCACTCCTAATTTGTTTTCACCATACGGATTGAAGTTTAAAAGTACAAGATGAATTAGCTTATAGGTTATGACAGCTTAATCGATGGGTAATCACAGGAAAGCAATCGATAGATAATATCGGTTGCTTTTTATGCCAGCCTATACACACCAGAGCAACAATCAGTTTTTTCTCAACAGGGCAATGGGGAACAACGTTTGTCGTTCGAACTCAGCTTGTGGTTCATGTTGGGCACTAAAGAGTAGCCAAAAAATTTTAACATAGTAACTTTTTAGCAATATTTGTCGTAAATATATAAAGATAATCTTGAATTATTGTTGCCGATACACTATAATTAAATTGGTTTAATCGCATGTTTTTTTATTTTAAAAGAGGACAAAATTTATGACAAAAATCAGAAACAAAATTATCTTGGCAATTTTAGCTGCAATATTGCTTACCGTTGTAATTTTAAGCACTATATCTGTTAACACAACACTTGATGCCTCAATCCAAACAACAAAAGCAACCTTAGAGGAAACTGCTGTTATTGCTGCTCAAACCGCCAGTAGTACTATAGCCAACTATACCGTTGCGGTAGGTGAAGTAGCGACAAGTGATATTCTTAAATCTTCGGAATCCTCGCAAAGGGAAAAACAAAATTTTATAAACCAAAAGACTGAAAGTTATTACATGAGAAGCGGTAGTATGCTTAACGCTGATGGTGTGGATATGTTTACAGGAGAAGATTTTTCTTCTAGCTCATTCTATATAGGAGCAAAGGGTGGAAGCACTTTTTTTTCTGAACCTAATATCTCTGCAGATGCAACGGATGCCTATATAGTGGTATCGGCACCTGTAATGGATAATGATCGGCTGATAGGTGTTTTGTATTTTTATTGTGATACAGTTGTTTTGCAAAATCTGGTAGCAGATGTCGCCATCGGTGAATCAGGCAGTGCATATATTTTGGACAAGAACGGTACAACTATTGCATATACCGATTATTCTGTGGTGCTTTCGCAGGAAAATGTAATAGAGCAGGCTCAATCCGATCCCTCGCTTGCAGATCTTGCAGCAATTGAACAACAGATGATTAACGGAGAATCCGGTATAGGATCTCTCGTTTATAACGGGGTTAGGGAATATCAAGCGTTTGCTCCGATACCCGGAACTAACGGCTGGAGTATTGCTGTTTCCTCCTCCGAAGCAGAGCTACTGCAGGCCGCATTTGATTCGATTATTATTATTGCAATTGTAGCCGTTATTATGGTTGTGTTTGGTATTGCACTTGCAATTTACACCAGCTCCTCTATCGGCAAGCCCATTGTTATGTGCGTAGACAGGCTAAATGCACTTGCAAGAGGTGATTTAACAAGCCCGGTTCCGGTTGTTAAAACAAAGGATGAAACACATCAACTTTCACAATCCACACAGGATATAATTACCAGCCTTTCTGAAATTATTTTTGATTTAGATAGCTCCCTTTCAAAGATGGCAAACGGAGAGCTAAAATTAGATATACAAAATAGCGATGCATATATCGGCGACTATAGCTCACTACACTCCTCTGTTGTGAAAATCGCAAACAGTTTATCCGCTACCATGGAACAAATTAATAACGCTACGGTGCAGGTGAGCCTTGGAAGCGCAAAGGTTGCAGATGGGGCACAGAATCTAGCACAGGGTGCAACCGAACAATCCTCTGCCGTTGAGGAACTTGCCAGTACAATAGGGCTAATAACCGAAAAGATAGAGCAGACCGATATGGATGCTCAGGAAGCAAGCAACTCTAATGAAAAATCTCAACTTGCACTTGCCCAAAGTAGCGAACAGATGAATCAGATGCTTACCGCTATCCAGGGGATTAATGAGAAGGCTACAAAAATCAGCAACATTGTTAAGGCTATCGATGACATAGCCTTCCAAACAAATATCTTGGCACTAAATGCTGCGGTTGAGGCGGCACGCGCAGGCGCATCCGGAAAAGGTTTTGCTGTTGTGGCGGACGAGGTGCGTAGTTTGGCGGTTAAATCGGCAGAATCTGCTAAAAACACAACCATTCTGATTGAGGAAACCATTGCCGTGGTAAAGAACGGTAATGAAATTGCCACCCAAACCTCTGATTCAATTGCTACTGTGTGTGATAATGCTACCGAGTTGAGCGGGCTTGTAAACCGCATTACCTCGGCGATTGCAGAGCAGGCAGAATCAGCAAAACAGATTAACATGGGAATTAGCCAGATATCCTCTGTTGTACACTCTAACACGGCTACCGCAGAGGAAAGTGCAGCCACAAGCCATGAACTCTCGAACCAGGCAACCACCCTTAAATCCCTTGTGGGGCGCTTTAAGTTTTAACAATGGTTGTTTACCGCTATAATAAATTGAAAAAGAGCATGACGCTGAACCGCGAGTGTTCAGATCATGCTCTTTTTCGATGCCAGAATACTTTAAGGGTTAGACTTTTGGTTTAGAAAAGGAACTATACAGCATCCAAGCATATTTCCTAAACCGCATATTATTATAAATACAGCCGTTTTTGAGTTCCAAGAATTGGCAAGTGAGATGTAGAACATATTCGCTACAACATGTTCGAATTTTGCAACTATAAAGATAACTATCGGAAGCACAACTATTATGTATCTTCCAAAATCATCTTTTTGTTTTTTATATCCAAGCACAGCGATGCTCATCATTACACCACAAAAAATCGCCAACACAAATATTTCAGTATAGCTGTGAGAAAGTTTATACGGCAATAATTCCTCTGCCCGTTTTATTATGTCGAGATTCGTTAATCTAAGCGTATATCCTACCGCTACCGTTCCTATGAGGTTTCCTACAAATGCTATTGCCGTTAACGGAAAATAAGTTTTTGCATCGGATGGTATAAAGCAACACTTTCCGGTATATAGGTTCCAATCAAAAAGATAGATAGCGAGCAACCCCATCGAAAACAGAACCGACCCTATCACGGTGTTCTCAACCGTAAGGTATGCAACCCCCGCAAGAGATATGGCTACTCCCGCTAAAATGCTTTTTATGGTATCTTTATATATCATTACTTTTCCCTGCTTTTATTCCTTTTATAACCTGTTTTAAAGCATACTCTACCAGCTCGTTGCTTGTAGCAG
>CAYJOX010000217.1:0-3128 GCA_964371915.1 uncultured Oscillospiraceae bacterium | reverse complement strand
CAAGCTTCTTGATGAACGTATGGAGGATATCCTTTCTTTTATAACGCTTTTTGCAAAAGGCGAGGTTGAAAAGGGCATGAATTTATATAGTAAATAACGGTAATAATAAGGTATGCATAAGACTACACTTATAGATAGGCTTATAGAAGGCGAAAGCTTTAATGAGCTGTTAGAGGCCGCAACAAGGGGTTGTTGCGGTGTTTTTGGCCTGCCCCGATCCGGCAGAATTTTTTACTATGCCGCATTGCAACAGCATACTAAACGCCCCTTGATGATAGTTACCGCCTCCGATATAGACGGTAACAACATCACCACCGATCTTAACCGCCTAACGTCCGGCAGGGCATGTAGCCTACCGGGCAGGGATCTTGTGCTTGCACATATAGAGGGGCAGAATCACAGCCATGAGTACAGGCGCATAGAGGCACTCGGGCGTATGGTAGGTGGTAGGGCCGATATTATCGTGACTACCGCCGAGGCTCTCTGCCGCCCACTTCCCACAAAACAGCAGTTCTGTGATGCTACCATCACCCTTACAATAGGCGGTAGCTTTAACATTACCGAGCTGTGCGAGCGGCTGGTTATGTCGGGATATATTAGGCGAGATAATGTAGAGGCACCCGGGCAGTTTTCACTGCGTGGTGGAATACTGGATATCTTCACACCCGACCTCGATCGGCCTGTACGCTGTGAATTTTGGGGCGATATTGTAGAGCAGATGGCATCCTTCGATGTTGTTAGCCAGCGGCGTGACGATAGGCTGAAAAAGGTTCACATCTCACCTGCAAGGGAGGTTATCTTTAAAAACCCCGAAGATGTACTTAACTCCTTCACAGAGTTTTGCAAGGGGCGTAAAGACCAAAAGGAGATTACCGACTGTTTTTACGACGAGCTGGTAGAGCTTGAGAGCGGCATAATGCCGGCATCGCTTGACAGATTTTATCCGATAAAATACCCACAGTATGGTAGATTACAGGATTATCTCGAAAACCCGATAGTTATAGTGGATGATTATGCAGCCACCGCCGAATCGGCAGAGGATTCATACAAAAGGGCACGGCTACAGCTAGAAAGCCTTAAACTGCCACAAAAGCTTAACTACTACGCAAAACCCACGAACTTTACGGCTGCCCTTAAAGGGGGAGCATTAATATTCGAGAGCTTTGAGCGTTCGATAAAGGGCATCACCCTAGACGGCAAGATTAATATTCTCTGCCACCGGCTGCCGGTATGGAG
This sequence comes from uncultured Oscillospiraceae bacterium, assembly GCA_964371915.1. Taxonomy (GTDB): domain Bacteria; phylum Bacillota; class Clostridia; order Oscillospirales; family Ruminococcaceae; genus CAYJBH01. Next base: position 1,892 of record CAYJOX010000217.1, on the reverse strand, counting down.
CGGTGTTGCAAAGGGGTTTTTCGAGGATCTGGCCGACTATATTAAAAAAGGCTATCAGTGCCGGCTACTTGTAGGTACTCGCCGTGCCGCAATGGCGATAGAGAAGGAACTTAATCTACAGGGAATATCCGCAACCACCGAGCGAAACGCCGATAGCAGGCGTGAGGTTGTTGTGGTAGAGCAGGGTAACCTATCCGCAGGCGCCGATTTTCCACACGAAAAATTAGCGGTAATTACCGGCCGGCGCACCGATGTTATCGAGAAAAAGGCGAGAAAGACAAAGGGGCTTTCCTCGCTATCCGATATATCTTTTGGTGATTATGTTGTACACCAGAACCACGGAATTGGAATATACAAAGGCATAAAAAGCAGGGAGATACAGGGCGTAACCAAAGATTATATAATGCTAGAGTATCAAAAGGGGGATGCACTGTATATTCCGGCAACACAGCTTGACCTGCTTTCTCGCCATAGCGGCGGGGAGGAGAGTGTTAAGCTTTCCCGCCTTGGTGGGGTAGATTGGAACCGTACTAAGAGCAAGGTTAAAAAGGCTACAGAGGAGATGGCGAAGGAGCTTATAGAGCTTTACGCTAAACGGCTTGAGGCGCCCGGCTTTGCCTTTGATAGAGATAACGATTGGCAATCAGATTTTGAACAGCGCTTTGCCTACGACGAGACGGACGACCAGCTAAGGGCGATAAAAGAGATAAAAAAGGATATGCAATCTCCCCATGCCATGGATAGGCTACTGTGTGGCGATGTTGGCGTAGGCAAGACAGAGGTTGCACTGCGTGCCGCCTTTAAATGCATACTAAGTGGAAAACAGGTAGCACTTTTATGCCCTACCACAATTCTTGCAATGCAACACTACAACTCGATAGCGGAACGGATGGAGCACTTCCCCGTTCGCCCCGGTATCCTCTCCCGTTTTAGAAGCACAAGGGATAACAACCTTACCCTGCGAGACATCTCCTCCGGTAGGATTGATATCGTGGTAGGCACACACAAGCTTATACAAAAAAGTGTTAAGTTTAAAAACTTAGGGCTACTTATAGTGGACGAGGAACAGCGTTTCGGTGTCAACCATAAGGAGCGATTAAAAGAACTTTTTGTAGGGGTGGATGTTCTCACCCTCTCGGCAACGCCGATACCCAGAACCTTAAACATGGCACTTTCCGGAATACGTGATCTATCAACTATCGATCAACCTCCCTACGAGCGCCAGCCGGTAGAAACCTATGTTACCGAGTATGACGATGCCCTAATATCCTCCGCCATTGAGCGGGAGCTTTCCCGTGGTGGGCAGGTTTACTATATCCACAACAGGTTAGACACGATAGAGTTTTGCGCCTCCCGTATCGCAAAGCTTGTGCCGGGTGCAACTATAGATTTTGTCCATGGTAGGATGGATGAAAAGCATCTCTCCTCCGCCTGGTCGAGGTTGCTCTCCGGCGAGCTGGATATACTTATCTGTACAACCATTATCGAGACAGGCGTGGATGTGCGCAACTGCAACACCCTTATTATAGAGGATGCCGACCGGTTAGGGCTATCCCAGCTATACCAGATGAGGGGGCGTGTTGGGCGAAGTGCAAGAAAAGCCTATGCCTATTTTACCTTTAAAAGGGATAAGGTGGTAAGTGAGATTGCCGAAAAACGGCTAAGCGCAATAAGAGAGTTTACGAGCTTTGGCAGTGGCTTTAGAATAGCCATGAGAGACCTACAGATAAGGGGGGCAGGCAACCTACTTGGCAGAAGCCAGAGCGGGCACCTTTCCAGTGTAGGGTACGAGATGTATATGAAGCTTCTAAATCTTGCCATAGCGGTGGAGAAGGGCTACAAACCGGCACCGGATAAATCACAGTGCCTAATAGACATATCGGCCGATGCAT
>CAYJOX010000216.1:0-3134 GCA_964371915.1 uncultured Oscillospiraceae bacterium | reverse complement strand
AACGGCCCATATCCTTTACATCTCAAAAGAAGGATATCCTCCAACAACGGACATCTATGCAATATCGATAGCGCCGAGGCGATTGTATATCTGTTAAAAACCGGTGTTACCAGGTTTATCCTATGCCACCTAAGCAAGGAAAATAACCACCCATCGAAGGTATTGTCTGCTATCGCTCAAACCATCTCTGCACACGGCATAACACCGGATGAAAAATTTATTGTTGCGGTAGCACCAAGCGATATGCCTCTAAAAATAATGGAGTTTTAATAGATGCAAAACATATTACTACTATCCGCCGGCAAACTATCGAAAAAATACTGGAAAGACGCTGCAACGGAATTTGAGAAAAGGTTATCCGGTTATTGCCGCTTTAAAACCGTAGAAATCAAAGAACGAGGCGAAAGTGAAAAAGACCTCCACCGTGAAGCAGAGGACTTCAAAGCCTTAATATCTAAAAAAGCTTATACAGTTGCATTGTGTGTAGAGGGGAAGCCATTAACATCGGAGCAGCTTGCAGAGCTTGTACGGAAGTCTGCAATGCAGGGGCAGGAGCTGTGCTTTATCATCGGCTCATCACAAGGCATTGACAGCGATTTAAAAGCCCAGTGTAATGAAAGGATATCGCTCTCGAACATGACATTCCCGCATCAGATGGCAAGGGTTATCTTTACCGAGCAGCTATACCGTGCATTTAACATATCGGCCGGTGGAAAATACCATAAATAAATCCTACCTTGTAAAATAATGCACCTTTTCGGTGTTTCGGTATTGCAACGCCTGGGCAACATGATTTACCTCGATAAGCTCGCTCTCATCAAGATCGGCTATAGTTCTCGACACTTTTAATATTCGCTCATGCGCTCTCGCAGACAAACCAAGCCGGTCAAAGGCATTTCTCATCATACTCTGAGCCTCCTTGGAGAGGACACACACCTCCCGCAACATAGCCGATTTTATCTGGGCGTTACAGCTTACACCCTCAAGCCCTCTTTGCTGTTGGCGTGCCCTAGCCTTAAGTACTCTTTTTAATATGTCGGCAGAACATTCTGCCGCTGCCATTGTAGTTAGGTCATCATACTCCACACTCGGGACATCGATATGTATATCAATCCTATCAAGCAGTGGCCCCGATATTTTCGAACGATATCGTTCTATGCTCCCCTGGCTACACCTACACTCTCTTGTTGGGTGGCCGCAAAAACCACACGGGCACGGATTCATCGCAGCCACCACCATGGTGTTGCACGGGAAAACAGAGCTCCCCGAAACACGTGAAACCCTTACAAAACCATCCTCCATTGGTTGGCGAAGAATCTCTATTGCATCTCTTTTAAACTCCGGTAGTTCATCTAAAAACAGAACCCCATTATGCGCAAGTGATACCTCACCGGGTTTGGGTACACTGCCACCACCCGCTAACCCCTGAGCAGAAACTGAATGGTGTGGGTCTCTAAACGGGGGGATTGTAATCAAGGATCTATCATCCGGCAACGCCCCTGCAACAGAGTATATCTTGGTTACCTCAACAGATTGTTGTAACGTTAGCGGTGGCATAATAGAGGGGATTCTTTTAGCAAGCATGCTTTTACCTGTTCCCGGTGGGCCGGTCATCAATACATTATGCCCACCGGCAACGGCAACCTCTATAGCGCGCCTTGCGTTGCTTTGACCCTTAACATCGCAAAAATCGTATTCAAAAACTGTGTTTTCCAGTTTTGGTATGTAGGAGCCGCAAGGTTCAATTTCATCACCATTAAAATGTGCTACAATCCGGGCAACATCTGCTACCGGAAAAACTTTAACTCCCTCTATTACAGCCGCCTCTAAGACGTTTTCTTGCGGAACAAAGATATTTGATATTCCAGCCTGTGCCGCGGCAATCGCCATCGATATAACGCCACCCACAGGGCGTAGTTTCCCGTTTAAGCTCAACTCTCCAATAAAAGCGAATCTATCTGTATCGGCAGTTAGCTGACCCGAGGATTTAAGCAACGATATAAAGATAGGAACATCATATATCGTCCCCACCTTCTTTATATCCCCCGGAGCAAGGTTCACGGTAATTCTGCTTGTCGGATAGCTGAACCCAAGATTTTTTAAGGCCGACCTAACCCTGTTTTTTGCTTCTTTAACAGAATTATCCGGCAACCCTACTATATCAAGTTGCGGAAGACCTCCGGTTATATCGGTTTCCACCTCTACTATATAGCCATCCAGCGCACTTACCCCAAGACTGTTAACTTTGGAATACACTGCTTATCCCTCCGAATATTTAACTATATAATACTACATTAATTCGGAAGATACAATAGCTAAACGAACTTGCAGCTTTGTTAATTATATAACTTTGCCCTAAACAGTTGTAGCAGGATGTAGAAAAATACAAGATTTTAAAATAATGCTATCTAAATGCAATTTTATTTGTACAACCTGCTAAAAACTTGACATGATTTGTTTTTTAGTTTATAATAATTACACAAGAGCATACATCCATTTTTAAAAGTTACAGGTGAATTCAAATGACCATACCAACCGATATAAAAAGTTTTTATGATAGATGGGTCGATACCAATCTATCTGATATAGATTTAAGCGCGGAACTTCTGTCAATTCAGGGTGACGAGCCTGAGATAACGGAACGCTTTGCAAAGGATCTGGAGTTTTGAACGGCAGGGCTTAGAGGCATTATCGGAGCCGGAACTAACCGAATGAACATCTATACCGTCGCTTAGGCTACCCATGGGTTATCTCAATATATTTTAAAGAACTCGCTTTCAAAATCTGTTGCTGTAGGCTATGACAGCAGGATTAAAAGCGATGTTTTTGCCATTACCACCGCTATGGTACTTGCCGCTAACGGAATAACTGCACACCTGTTTGAAAGGTTATGCCCTACACCCCTTGTATCCTTTGCCGTAAGAGAGCTCGGCTGTGGTGCCGGAGTAATGATAACGGCAAGCCACAACCCTGCAAAATACAATGGGTATAAAGCTTTTGGAAGCGATGGTTGCCAGATGACCGATGAAAATGCTTCACAGGTATATAACGAGATTCTCTCCTTAGATATTTTTAACGATGTTAAAACCATCCCTTTAAAAGAGGCTATCAGCGAGGGGTTAGTAACATATATT
>CAYJOX010000215.1:0-3135 GCA_964371915.1 uncultured Oscillospiraceae bacterium | reverse complement strand
TAAAAGTTCTCGCTGTCCTTTTATACTTAAAGCTGTATTCCTCCTCATCATCCTTATTATACTATTTATACTCTGGCGGCATAGACATAATGGTGTATATTAAGATGGCAACCCCAATCCCGCCAAGGGTAAGCATAGATACAAGGCCGATTACACCAAAAAAATCTTCAAAACTGCCCATAAACTCGCCTATTCCTGCCACCGTTAAAAGCGAGATTACGCCAAGCACAAAAAAGGTAACGGCAATCGTTGTGTTACGGGCCTTGCGAACCCTATATTTTTTAGCATCAGACACAAAGGTCGCATCCGGCTTTACACTATCAAGCAGCTCATCCACATCACCCATTCCGCTTACCGCAAGGCTATAGGCCTGTGTCTCGGATTTACCCTCTCTTATATAATCATCAAACCGCTCCGAAAGGTTGCTTAGCATCTCCTCCTTTAGTTCTATAGCCTTTTTAGTTTTGGGTATGTCTGAAAACAAAACCTCGATATAGTTTTTTATCTTACTGTTCATGATCGCCCTCCCGCTCCAACAATCTATCTATCATCTGCCTTGCACGCCCCCAATCGGTTAGGTTTTCATGCAAAAGACGTTTCGCCTGCTCCGTGATTGTATAATACCTTCGTCTTGCCCCGGTCGTCTCGTCCCCCCAATAGGAGAGTATATGTCCGCCCGCTTCCAGCCGCCTAAAGGTCGTGTAAAGTGTAGCCTCCTTTAGCTCAAGCTCTCCACCGGTTGCTGCCTGTATGGCCTTGTTTATCTCGTAACCATAGCTGTCTCCCTTTAGTAGCTGTGCAAGAATAATCGTCTCGGTATAACCACGAAGAATATCTGATATGTTTAACATAGCATTCTCCTTTCTGATATACATATTATCACAAGATACCTCGCCTGTCAAGGTATCTCATATAAAAAATTATATTTTTTTAATAAACAATCTTTTTGTAGCATATCATTTAGTGTACTAACCGTTATGGAACTTAAAAGATGGAATCAGCTATAAAGGTAACCGGTCTTACAAAATTTTTTCCCAGATGCAAAGCAGCGGCAGTAGATTGCGTATCGTTCGAGGTTAAAAAAGGTGCGCTTTTCTGCCTACTTGGAGTTAACGGCGCCGGAAAAAGCACCGTTTTAAATACACTGTGCACCCTACTGAGCATGGATTCTGGCGGTGCTGTTATTGCCGGCTCAACCCTCGGCAAAGATAACAACATTATACGCTCAAAGATAGGGGTTGTTTTTCAGGATAGCCGGTTAGATGATAGACTAAGTGTATTAGAAAACCTATGGATACGCGGCTGTTTTTACAAGATATCAGAGCAAAAATTAAAGCAACGAATAGATATACTTACAAGCAAGCTCGGTTTAGATAAGGTTTTAAGACAACGATATTCTACGCTTTCCGGCGGCACACGGCGCAGATGTGACATTGCCAGAGCATTACTTCACAGCCCCCAAATTCTGTTTTTGGATGAACCCACAATGGGGCTCGACCCACAAAACAGGGGCGAGATGTGGGAGTTAATAAATCAGCTTAGAAAACAGGAGAACCTCACTATATTTTTAACGACACATTATATGGAGGAAACCGAAAGGGCAGATTGCATCTGTATCATGGAAGGCGGAAAGATTATCTGCACCGATACACCGCAAAATTTAAGGGTGAATTACGCCCACAACATACTACGCCTAACCGCAAAACCCACAATGGAATTACAGCTTGCGAAACTGCTCACGGCCTATACAAGACAGGGAGATAAGTTTGTTGTTAGGCAGAAAAGTAGCACCGAAACAATAGGGCTTTTAAACAGTATCGAGTGGTGCATCGAAAGTTTTGAGCTGCAAAAAGCAGATATGAGCAAGATTTTCTTAGATATAGTAGGGGGCGATAATCTATGGCATGTTTCAAAGGGCTAATATATCGCCACTTTCTAATCTTCTTTCGAACTAAAGGTAATATACTATTTGCCGGCATATCCACCTACATACTTGTGATCCTTCATTTTATCTTTTTACGTAGTAGCAATATAAAAAGTTGGCATCAAATAGCTACTCAGATGGGCATTGTTGCCGACGAATCACAACTTGGATATATTGTAGATAGCCTAACATTTGCATCGGCTATACCGATGGGGGCGGTAACAATAACCATCGTAACACTCGGGATTATAGTGGCAGACCGAGAAAAGGATATAACGCGAGATTTTGCCGTATCACCGATTACCGGTGTTCAGCTATACATATCATATATAGTCTCATCATTATTAATAGGGGTAATTGTTTTATCGGCTTTGTTCGGCATGTTTTTAGTATATTTTTCCGCCCGATATTCCGCCGGTTTTACACCGGATCAGCTTGCACATATAATCTTATCAACTTTATTTGCATTGCTATTCTCTAACCTTTTAATGCTACTCACGATACATCTAGTAACCAGCCAACAGGTATTGGGTTCGTTCGGGACAATACTCGGTTCGCTCCTCGGTTTCATAAGCGGCGCCTATATACCTATAAGCATGTTCGGCGAAAAGGTATCAAACATTGTAGCTGCATTGCCATTCTACCAACTAACTGTATTATTTAGGCAGATATTTTTAAGAAACATGCATCAATACACCCCGTTTACACAAAACGCCTTAGGTTCAGAGTTTGCAAACAACTTTGGGCTTAAGCTATGGATAAAAGGACACGAAATCCCGCCACAAAATAGTATCTTTTTTATAATCTGTTGGATGCTTTTTATCGCTGTTTTATTAACCGCCTTGCCACAAAAAAATTAAACGACACTTTATTCGCTGTTTTTTTTAGTGATGTATTGACTTTATCGGGCAATTGTGATATTATATATTGGCATCCTTAACAAAGGAATGTTTGTGGTGGTTGTAGCTCAGTCGGTTAGAGCGCCAGATTGTGGCTCTGGAGGCCGTGGGTTCGATTCCCATCATCCACCCCACAAAGTCCCATACCCTCTTAATTGTTGGTATGGGACAAAATTTAATGGGCTGTCGCCAAGCGGTAAGGCAACGGACTTTGACTCCGTCATTCCGAAGGTTCGAATCCTTCCAGCCCAACCAGCTAAGAATAATCCGAACCATTCAAGACAGGTCGTCCCTGTCGGAGAAGGGTTCGGA
>CAYJOX010000214.1:0-3150 GCA_964371915.1 uncultured Oscillospiraceae bacterium | reverse complement strand
TATCGTTAATCTCTTCCACCACATCTAGGCCATTAGCACGTAAAGTCTCACCTGTCTCTACAATATCCACTATAACATCTGCAAGCCCTAAAAGTGGTGCCAACTCTACCGAGCCGTCGATCTTAATAACCTCTATATTTATACCCTTATCTGTAAAAAAGCTATTTGCTACTTTGGGGTATTTAGATGCCACTATTAGGGTTCCGCTTAGTTGATTATAGTTGAAGCCCTTTGGTGCAGCAACGGCAAAACGGCATCTACCAAAGCCGGTATCAAGCAGCTCATAAAAATCACCGCCATACTCCTGTATTGTATCCTTACCGACAAGCCCAACATCACAAACACCGCGTGTTACATAGGTAATTACATCAGCAGCCTTTGCCAGTATTAGCTCATAACGCCCGTTATCTACCGGAATAATCAGCTTTCTGGTGTTTGCATTAATTTCACTCATGTCTAGACCGGCCTTTTCCATTAACTTACAGGCATCCTTTTGTAATCTGCCTTTTGTAAGTGCAATCCTAAGTGGCCTTTTGGGGTTTGAGCTATTGTATGCGTTTGCATCCAGTATTGCATCTATATTTACTGCAAAGCCGATTGCATTTTTATCCTCCCCAAACTGGGAATATAACGAATCATATCTTCCGCCGGAAAGAACCGCCTCTCCAATTCCTGTGGAGTAGCCTGAGAAAACAATTCCGGAATAATAACCAAACGCCTGAACAAGGCCTATGTCAAAGCTAAGTTCCTTTTCATATCCCTGCTCACAAAGTTCACGATGTAGCTTTATTAGCATGTTTAAAACTGCATCTACTTCGGCAACAACACCGAACAGTTTTTTAGCATAGTGCAGAACCTCTACGCCACCAAACAATTTTGGCATCTCTGATAAAAGGTTGCATACCTGTGGATAATCTGCGACATATGGTTGTAAAAACTCCTTAAGTGCTGCGATGTTCTTGGAATTCATATAAAGGCGTAGTTTTTCATACTCACTGTATGAGAGTGGCAAAAGTTTTGCAGCCGAATAAAAAAGCCCTGCATGCCCAATCTCAATCTTAAAATCATTAAGGCCTGCAACCTTTAAGGTGTGCACAGCAAGCTTTAAAATTTCTAGATCGCTAAGATAGCTGTCCTTTGAATTTACTAGCTCTACACCGCACTGGTTAACCTCGTGGCGCTTTCCACCATGTGTTATCTGCTTTTTATAGACTGCTTGGTTATATGAAATTCTTAGTGTTTCGTTAATGTTTTTTAAGGAGCTGTTAACCATTCTGGCTATAGGTGAACTGCTGTCACAACGCAAAGCCATCAGCCTTCCATCAAAATCGGAAAACCTATAGCTTTTTTCCTCTGTGTAGGAGTTGCTTATATCGAATACATCTACATATTCGAATGTTGGGGTGGCGACCGTGCGATAACCTGATTCTCTAAACCGGTTTAGTATTGACGACTCTATCTTAACCTTTTGCTCATAACGCTCAAAAAGAGTATCTGCCGTGCCATGTGGTAAACCTATTCTGTTGTTTTTCATAGATTTTTGCCTCGTAGTACAATATTATTACTATTATCTCATAACCTGTTGGTGTTGTCAATTATTTTAGCTACAACTTTTATCAGTTTTTGAGTAATAAAAAGCAAATTCTATTGACCAAAGGAATTAAAGGTTTTATAATAGCAGTATACTTAATTATAATGATATAAAGTTATAGTAAAGGAGAAGATATTATGTTAAGGGAAATTTCGCCGGACGAGTTTGAGATTAATCCTTTTAAAAAGTTAAAGGATGAGTGGGCGCTACTTTCGGCCGGAACCACCGATAAGTGCAACACCATGACAATATCATGGGGTGGATTAGGGGTTATATGGGGTAGGTATGTGGCTACAGTTTATGTTCGCCCGACACGCTACACCTATGAACTATGTGAAGAAAATGATTACTTTACGGTTTCATTTCCTGTCGATGGCTTTAAAAAAGATATGGGTTTACTAGGTTCAATCTCGGGGCGTGACTGTGATAAACTATCTAAAACCTCAATGGATATGTCTTTTTATGATGGAATACCTTTCATAGAGCAATCTGAACTGGTTTTTATCTGCAAAAAACTCTATTACTCTGATCTCGAACCTCAAAACTTTCTTGATGATAATATTGAAAGCAACTACCCTAACAAGGATTATCATAGGATTTATATAGGTGAGATTATTAAAATATTAGGAAGGTAAAACCTCACATATGCCAACCGGCCTGATAGATAGACGATGGCAATGCCCCTTGCCGAAAATCTTTTCTATCTCCATCTGGTACTTATCTGCTAAATCTTTTGGCACAAATGCCTGAATAGTACCCGCAAAACCGCCACCTTGTAGCCTATACCCGCCACGGCTGCCGAGAATAAGCTGGCTTAGTGCGAGAGCAAGCGGAATGTTTTGAACCGATGAATTATCCGGTTTGTATGCATTTTGTAGATATTCAAAAGAAGAATGGCCCCCTTCTTTAATAGTGCTTAAGAATAGATTAATGTCGTTATCCTTGGCTGCAGTATAAGCTGTTTCGACTCTTGTGCACTCCATATTAAAGTGCAGTGCACGCAATGCAGCACGGTCGCCGAGTTCTTTTCTTATCTGAGGTAACTTTTCAACAAGCTCCCCTATCGGTATTTCTCTAAGCAATTTTTTGTTGAACATTGCGGCTACAGCCTTCATCTCCATGGGTATAGATGCATAGTCGGCTGTAAGATCGGCATGATCTCCGCCGGTATCGGTAATACATAACTCCATTTCATGCATATCAAGCGAAAAATCAAGCTGTTGTACTATCGGATTATCGTTGTCCTCAAAGTCTATTCTTATAATGCCACCTACCGCACATGCTGTTTGATCCATAAGGCCACTGGGTTTTCCGAAATACACATTCTCGGCATACTGCCCAAACTGTGCAATTTTCACCGAATCAAAACTATGGTTGTTATATAGCCCGTTTAAGATCGCACCGATACATACCTCAAACGCAGCAGAGGAGGATAGCCCGGAACCGCGAAGAACATCGTTTGTGGTATATGCCTTAAATCCGCCTACCTTACCGCCGTTATCGGAAAAGGCCTTAGCAAGCCCCCTAATTAGTGAGGCCGAATGTTCCTTTTCTTCCGG
>CAYJOX010000213.1:0-3204 GCA_964371915.1 uncultured Oscillospiraceae bacterium | reverse complement strand
TGGATACCGGCGATTTAATTAGCTAACAAACACACTTCCAAAATATACCATCCGCCGCAAGCGGTATTGAAGCTGTAGACAGTGAAACATTATATGTTCATTGTCTACAGCTTTTCAATTTGATAAGGATATTATATTATTGGTTATAGCATAGCTATCTATTATGAGACATAGACAGAGGTTATCCTTTTAGTAAGGCTACTTTTAAAGAGGAATATTAAAGAAATATATATTTTTTAATGTAAAATTAAGGTGTATGCTATATAATAAACTATATAAGTGTTATCATAATATATAAAATAAATATTATGATGCTGAAATTGCAAATATACAGGAGCAACAATGCGCATTTTACTATGTGAGGACGATAAAAAAATTTCTAAAGCACTAGTCAAAATACTCGAGTTTCATAACTACGCCGTAGATGCGGTTTATGATGGTGAGGAGGCTGTTGTCTACATCGAATCGTTGGATTATGATGCTGTAATTCTTGATATTATGATGCCTAAAATGGACGGTATTGCGGTACTAAAGCATGTAAGAGGAAAGGGAAATCCGGTTCCTATTATTATGCTTACCGCAAAATCCACCATCGATGACAAGGTAGCCGGGCTAGATTATGGCGCTAATGATTATTTGACAAAACCCTTTGACGCAAAGGAGCTTTTGGCACGAATACGTAACATAACAAGAAAAGCCACCGATAGCACATCCTCTAAGCTCAGATACGGCAATGTAAGTTTGAATCGAAAAACGTTTGAGCTTTCGACCGATAAAAACCTTTTTAAACTTGCGGGCAAAGAGTTTCAGATGATAGAAATGCTTATGATAAATGAAGGCGTAGTAATTTCGACAGAGCGCTTTTTAGAAAAGATATGGGGGCTCGATAGCGATGTTGAAATAAACATTGTATGGGTGTATATAGCATATCTTAGAAAAAAATTAGCATTATTAGATGCTGATATTAAGATATCAGCCATACGCAATACGGGATATTCGCTGGAGAAAAAAATTGATTAAAAAACTTCAAAAAAAGTTTATACTGCTTACAACAGTAATATCGGTTATTGTGCTGTTTGTTATAGCGGTTTTAATTAACGTGGTGAATTATATTTCCATAATGAATAATTCGGATTCCTTGTTAGAGATGTTAATCGAGAATGACCTAAAGCTAGTGGAAAACTCTCACCCGCCCGATAGATTTCCGAGAGAGATAGCCTTTACTACGAGATTTTTTGTTCTTCGTTCCGATGAAGACGGTGATATCTATTATATCGATACGAAAAACATTGGTAGCGTTTCCTCGGCAGATGCAAAAATATATGCAGAGGATGTCGATAGTAGTAATTCCTTTAGCGGAATTGTCGATAATTTTAGATTTGTAAAAACAGAAACAACGTATGGTTATACCTATATTTTTTTAGATATTGAGGCAGAGATACTAGGGTTTAAACAGTATCTTCTGTTTTCGGTTTTGATTATGCTTGGTGCAATTATTTTTATATTCATACTATCCTGCTTGTTTTCTAAATGGGCAGTTAAACCGATTGCAGTAATGTATGAAAAGCAAAAAAGGTTTATTACAGATGTAAACCATGAGTTTAAAACTCCGCTATCTATAATTAGGTCGAACTGTGATGTTGTAGAAATGTATAACGGCGAGGATGAGTGGATTGACGGGATAAAGATGCAGACCGACAGGCTTAATCTACTGGTAGAAAATTTGATCTCTCTCACCAAACTTGACGAAATTAAGGTGCAGGAGGTTAAAACTGATTTCTCGTTGAACGAGGCAGTGGTAGAAACTATCGATGAATTCTCATCATCCTTTCAACAAAAAGACATAGCTATACAAAAAAATATTTCTAACAATATCTCGCTTTCAGCATCTGAGGGTGAAATAAGAAAATTACTTTGTATCCTTATAGAAAATGCAATAAAATACTCACCGCAAAAAAGCACTATCTCAATAGAGTTATTACAAAAAGGTGGAAAAAGAATTCTATCTATAAAAAATGAATGTGAGAACATGCCTATAGGAAAACACGACAACTGGTTTGATAGGTTTTATCGTGAAGATGAATCAAGGAATGATGAAACATCCGGATTTGGAATCGGTTTATCAATTGCAAAATCCATCTGCGAGAACAATGGGGCAAAGATATCTGCCGAGAGTAAAAGTTGCAACGAAATAGAAATAACAGTTATTATTTAAAATTATAATTATTTTAATGTAGGATTAAAGTTGCCGTTGTATAATAAAAACACGAAATACATCTTTGTTGTGAGGGTGCAATGGCTGTTCAAACAATCTTTAAAAGACATGAATTAAAATATCGCTTGACAAAGCAACAGTATAAACAGCTTTGCCGGTGTATGGAAAAATATATGGTGCTTGATAGTTATGGAAGACATAAAATATCAAATGTATATTTTGATACCGATAACTTTAGCATTATAAGGCATAGTATAGAAAAACCAAAATATAAGGAAAAATTAAGACTTAGGGTGTACGGACAACCAGGTGACGACACGGTAAGCTTTATTGAGCTGAAAAAGAAATATGATGGCGTAGTCTACAAAAGAAGGATACAGTCTACCCAATCAGATGCGATGTCCTACCTTTGTAGCGATGCCGAACTTGGGGATACCTCCCAAATTAAAAAGGAGGTGGACTATTATAAAGGTATGCATAACAGCCTTTCGCCGAGCATATACCTCTCATACGAAAGAGAGGCCTTCTACTCGCCGGACGATGAAAACTTTAGAATTACCTTTGATTTTAATATAAAGATGCGTGATGTTGATATCTCGCCCTATGAAAGTGAGCAGGACATTAATATATTATCGGATGACATTGTTCTGCTTGAGGTTAAAACTGTAAAGGGATTACCGTTTTGGTTTGTTGATTTTTTAGGGGAAAATGGTTTGTATAAAACATCCTTTTCAAAGTATGGCACAGCCTATAACAACTTTATTTTACCCAAATATTTAAAACGCCTTAGAGGGGGGGAAGATGCTCAATAATATTTTTGCGGGAATCTTTAGCAACACGGCCGCACTATCGATAACACTACCACAGTTTTTCGCCTGCATGGTATCGGCAATAGTTTTAGGCATATTTATGGCTAAGGTTTATGCCTATAAAACAAGATGTACAAAAGGCTTTGTAGCAACACTCGCACTTTTACCGCTTGCAGTCGC
>CAYJOX010000212.1:0-3244 GCA_964371915.1 uncultured Oscillospiraceae bacterium | reverse complement strand
TATCGATATCACAATGCAGGGAGGCCTGTTGTAGGTCATCGTCGCTCGGCAATGTGCCGACCTCTCTCGCTTCACTCCAAACTGCTGTCACGGCCCCAAGTGCTATGTTTATGCCACCATCGGTCTCGGCATAAAGGCGTTTTGAAAGCAAAAGCAACTCTAACAGTTCGGGGTTCACCTCTACCGGCTCGGCTGTAGCCTTTAGGTTTATCGATGCTATATTAGTAATACCATCATACTCGTTATAGGCATCAAACAGCTGATGGTATTCTTCTACCAACCGTTCGGCTTCGGCAAACATTCTGTTAAATTCTGCCTCGCTGCCTGCCGGTGCTGTTATGGTTATAACAGTATCAAACTTATCAACCATGCTTCGACGGTAGCTCTGTTCGCTACATCCAGATAATATCAACACTAATATTAATAAAGGTATTAACCTTTTCATTATACCACTATGTTAACAAGCCGCCCCGGCACATAAAGCTCTTTACGGATAGCTTTACCCTCAATAAGTGGTGCTACCTCCGGCAATGCCTTTGCCGATTCGATAACCTCGGCAGCCTCGGCAGTGGCAGACACCATCATCCTTGCCTTAATCTTACCGGTAACCTGTATAGCAATCTCTACAGTGTCCTCGGTACATTTTGCCTCATCGTATTCCGGCCATGGGTTACCCTCTATACCGGTACCGAAGCCGGCTTTCTCCCACATCTCCTCCGCCATATGCGGCGCCAAGGGAGACAGCAGTATTATAAAGGTTTTAAGTTCGTCCTTAGTAATTCCGGTGGCATCGTTTATATCATTAATAAGGCTCATCATTGCAGCTATAGCCGTGTTTGCCTTTAGGTTTTCTATATCCTCTCCCACCTTTTTAATGGTACGGTTAAAGGATGTTTCCAGGGTGCTACGGTAACCCTCACCCTCAATAACATTGAAAAGCAAGGCATAGCTACGCTCAAGAAATCTCCTGCAACCTTTAATAGAGGATGAGTTCCATGGTGCTGTCTTCTCAAAATCACCTATGAACATCTCATAAAGGCGCATCGTATCTGCACCGTAACTCTCTACAATCTCGTCCGGATTAACCACGTTACCACGAGATTTGGACATCTTCTCGCCGTCCTCACCCAGAATCATCCCATGGCTAGTACGTTTTGCATAGGGCTCGCTACAGGGAACAACACCGATATCGTATAAAAACTTATGCCAAAAACGACTATATAGCAGATGTAGTGTTGTATGTTCCATGCCTCCGTTATACCAATCTACCGGCAGCCAGTAGTTAAGTGCCTCTTTCGAGGCTATTCCGGTGGTACACTCCGGGTCTAGGTAGCGTAGGAAATACCAGCTAGAACCTGCCCACTGTGGCATTGTATCGGTCTCCCTTTTTGCAGGGCCTTTACAGCATGGGCAATCGGTAGCTATCCAATCGGTTAGTTTTGCAAGCGGCGATTCACCGTCTACCCCCGGTTCAAAATCAGGTAGATCCGGTAGTATTAGTGGAAGCTCAGCTTCCGGTAGCGGCATCCATCCGCATTTATCACAGTAGACAACAGGTATCGGCTCACCCCAATAACGTTGGCGTGAGAATACCCAATCACGTAGTTTAAAGTTTGTTTTTGGTTCTGCCTTTCCGTCCGCCTTAAGCTTTTCAACTATTGCGGTTTTAGCCTGTTCTACAGGCATCCCATCAAGAAGGCCGGAGTTAACCATCGTGCCTGTCTCACAGTCGGTAAAGGCTTCCTTAGTAATATCCCCACCGGCAACAACCTCAACAATAGGCAGATTAAAGGTTTTGGCAAACTCGTAATCTCGGGTATCATGCCCCGGAACAGCCATAATGGCTCCCGTTCCGTAACCGGCAAGTACATAATCCGAAATGAAAATAGGTATTTCGGCCCCGTTTGCCGGATTAATCGCCTTAACGCCATCAAGCTGCACACCGGTTTTTTCCTTTGCAAGCTCGGTTCGCTCAAAATCACTCTTTGCGGCGGCGGCGGCAATATAGCTATCAATATCAGAATTATTGTTTAATAGGCCACGCCATTTTACTATTAAATCATGTTCCGGTGCAAGCACCATATAGGTCGCACCAAAAAGGGTATCCGGCCTTGTGGTATAAACAGTAATCTCATCCCCTGCGGTGGTGTTAAATATTACCTCGGCACCATGGCTTTTGCCTATCCAGTTTAGCTGCTGGGTTTTTACACGCTCTATAAATTTAACATCGGCAAGGTCATCTGCAAGGCGCTCGGCATATTTCGTAATCGCAAGCATCCATTGGCTCTTAACCTTGCGCTCAACCGTGCTTCCGCAACGCTCACAGCCACCGTTTACAACCTCCTCGTTTGCAAGCACTACGCGGCAACCGGTGCAAAAGTTTACGGCCATCTCCTTTTTATAGGCAAGCCCTTTTTTAAACAGCTGTATAAATATCCACTGCGTCCAGCGATAGTAGTTTGGATCGGTGGTGTTTACCTCTCTGTCCCAATCAAACGAAAGCCCAAGGCTCTTTAGCTGAGATTTAAACCTTGCAACGTTATCTGCCGTTACCTTCACAGGGTGAATCTTATTCTTCATTGCAAAGTTTTCGGTCGGTAGACCAAAGGCATCCCATCCCATAGGGTATAGTACATTGTATCCTAAAAATCTCTTTTTCCTTGCAACGGCATCCAGCGCAACATAGCTACGAGGGTGGCCTACATGCAGGCCGGCACCGGAGGGATAGGGAAACTCTACAAGCCCATAAAACTTAGGCTTATCACTGCCATTTTTTGCGGCAAATGGTTTTGTATCATCCCAATGTTTTTGCCATTTTTTCTCTATCTCGCTGTGGTTATAGCTCATTAATCTTGCTCCTTCCAGTCCTCGTCGCTAATCGCCCTTGCATCCGCCCATAGAGTTTCGAGCTTATAAAACTCCCTTGCCTCCGGATGGAATATATGCACAATTACGCTATAGTAATCCATTAAAATCCAGTTGCGGCTCTCATAGCCCTCTATCCTCGCGGGGGTTACTCCCTGCTCCTTAAGCTTAAACTCCAGCTCATCCGATAGTGCACGCACCTGGGTAGAGCTGTTACCGGTTGCAATTACTATATAATCACAAAGTACGGTAACCTCCTGCGTCTTTAAAACCTTAACATCACCGGCCTTTTTATTATCGAGTATTGCCGCTGTCTTTATCGCTAATTCTCTTGGATCCATTATGTTGCTCCTTCACTTTCTAATATTCCGCCCATACT
>CAYJOX010000211.1:0-3260 GCA_964371915.1 uncultured Oscillospiraceae bacterium | reverse complement strand
AAAAACACCTTATTGCGCTCTATTGCAAAAAATGTGTCGAACTGGCACTATAAGCATGGCGGCAATTTAATGGCACTATCGCAGGGGATGAAGGATAGATTGTGCGAGGTTACCGGTAAAAACGACATTGCAATATTTCCACAGTACTGTGAAGATATATATGGTGAGAACTCACAACCCAAACGGGGCAAAGGAACCCCATTTAATGTTATGTTTGCGGGGAATTTCAGCCCGGCACAAGGGCTTAACATCCTTGTAGAGCTTGCAAAACTCTGCCAACAGGGCGGGGTAGACGATGTTATTTTCACTATGTACGGCGATGGTATGAGCCACGCAGAGATAGTTGAACTTACAAACAAGCAGAAGGTAACAGACTATTTCAGATTTTATGGTAGGGTATCACAGGAAGAGATTATCGGCGCTTCACAGGATGCAGATGCGCTTTTTGTATCCCTTGTCGATACCGCACTACTTGATCTAACGGTACCGGCAAAGTTATCATCCTGCATGGCAATGTGTCGGCCGGTGCTTTGTAGCCTTTCAGGAGCAGGGGCAGATACCGTTAAGCAGGCCGATTGTGGATATTGCAGCCGACCCGGCGATGTAAAAACTTTGTATGAAAACCTACTAATGCTTAAGAATCAACCACTAGAAAGATTGCATCAGCTTTCTAATAACGGTAAGGACTACTATAAAGAAAACCTAAGCAGAAAGTCTGTTTTGCCGAGATTAATAAAATACGTTATGGAGAATTAACTTGAAGGTTTTGGTTATTATTCCCTGTTATAATGAGCAGGAAAATATAGTTAGGGTAGTCAATCAGCTTAAAGCTGCGAACCCTGATGTCGACTATGTCGTGATAAACGACTGTTCGACCGATAACAGTGAACTGATCTGTAAAAAGAACAGGCTCAACTATCTATCCTTTCCTTATAACCTCGGGATTGGCGGTACCGTACAATGTGGATACCAATATGCCCTAGAGCATGGATATGATATCGCAGTACAGATAGACGGTGACGGCCAGCATAACCCAGATCATCTAAAGGATGTTATCGAACCGGTAAGCTCCGGCAAGGCCGATATGTGTATCGGAAGCCGCTTTGTTAAAAGGGAAGGCTTTCAATCCTCTGCACTTAGGAGGTTGGGAATTAATATAATTAGTGCCGTGATATTAATACTTACCGGTAAACGTGTAAAGGATGTAACAAGTGGGTTTAGGGCTTGCGGAAAAAACCTCATAGAGTTTTATTCAAGGGAGTATGCACAGGATTTTCCCGAGCCGGAAGCAATACTTGCTGCAGTTAAAAATGGCTTTGTAGT
Source organism: uncultured Oscillospiraceae bacterium (assembly GCA_964371915.1). Taxonomy (GTDB): domain Bacteria; phylum Bacillota; class Clostridia; order Oscillospirales; family Ruminococcaceae; genus CAYJBH01. The sequence goes on along the minus strand of CAYJOX010000211.1, from coordinate 1,937 downwards.
TGCGGAAGTACCGGTTGTAATGGAGGAACGCTTTGCCGGTATATCCAGCATTAATGCATTAAAATCCCCCTACTATATGATAAAGGTAATACTATCTTTAATAGTAGGCTGGCTTAAATACTAAAAGGAGAAGGTTATGCAGGAGCTAACATTACAAATTGCCCTAACAGCAGGTGTGCTTTTATATATTGTAATTATTTTTTATGCACTAAAAAAGGGGAAACTTGCAGTAAAATATGCTATAATATGGTTACTGTCAGGGCTTGCCCTGTTAATATTTAGCCTAGCACCCTATACCATTCTTGTACTGGGTGATATTTTTAGGGTAATAAATCCAGTTAACTTTGTTTTTTTACTTGTGTTTATATTCCTAATATTTAACACACTCGCACTAACAATAATTGTTTCCGGGTTTAGCACACGCATAACTAAGCTAAATCAATCCGCAGCATTATTAGAAAAACGCATTCGTGAACTCGAAGGGAAAGATAAGAATTAGATGAATTTTAACAGCACAACATTTTTAATGTTTTTTCCGGTTGTTTGCTTGCTCTACTTCTTTGTGCCGAGCAGGGTGAAAAACCTCTGGTTACTTATGGCCAGTTACTACTTTTATATGCAGTGGAATGCCGGCTATGCCTTACTAATTCTATTCTCTACAATCTCTACCTATCTAACCGCATTTCTTATAGAAAAGCCTAAAACCATACTTTATCGTAAGGTTGCCCTTGGAACAAATCTTACTGTCAATCTAGTAATTCTATTCCTATTTAAATACTATAACTTTTTTAACGAGAGTATCGGAGAGGCGGTAGAATCACTTGGGTTTAGCTATAATATTCCGGAGTTCTCACTTTTATTGCCTGTAGGCATAAGTTTTTATACCTTCCAGGCACTGGGATACTCCATCGATGTATATCGCAAGGATCTAAAACACGAGACTAATTTTATCGATTACGCCCTTTTTGTAAGCTTTTTTCCACAGCTTGTTGCAGGTCCTATCGAGCGTGCAACAAACCTTCTGCCACAGTTTAAAACAGCAAATGTGTTTGAGTATAAACGGGTGCGCACCGGCCTTAGCCGTATGTTAATAGGCTTTGTAAAAAAGGTAATAGTGGCAGATGGCCTTGGGCAAATTGTATCGGTTGTGTTTGCTGCCCCAGAGGAGTTTGAGGGGTTTGCACTACTTATTGCAGCTGTTATGTTTACAATACAGATATATTTTGATTTTTCTGGCTACTCCGATATTGCTATCGGTGCCGCTCAGGTGCTAGGATTTAAACTTATGCAAAACTTCAACAACCCCTATTTTGCCATCTCGTTTAGAGATTTTTGGTCAAGGTGGCACATATCACTATCTACCTGGTTTAAGGATTATCTGTACATACCGCTTGGTGGTAACCGTAAGGGGCGGGTAAGGAACTATCTCAACCTGCTTATAACCTTTGTTGTCTCCGGTGTGTGGCATGGTGCAAACTTCACCTTTGTTATATGGGGGCTACTGCATGGGCTGTACCAGATTATCGAGCGAATAACAAAGCCAATAAGAGATGCCTTTTACAAAACAACAAGGATATCACCTCGATTTTTTTTAATCCCTCTCTTAAAGTGGGCGGTTGTTTTTACCATGGTGGTAATATCATATGTTTTCTTTGTCTCACCCGATATAGAAACAGCAATGTATGTAATTACACATATGTTCAATGATTTTACACACTATATAACCGATAGAGGCATGATGGCGAAGGCTCTTATATCATTAAACTTTTTCGATTATATTGCGGCCGGTATTGCGGCTACAGCAGTGTTTGTGCTACTATTTGAGCGCATTTCCGGCAAGGTGCCTTTTAGCGATAGAATAAGCAGGGCGCCGTTCATAGTGCGTTGGCCATACTACTATATCTGCCTATTGGCAATATTGTTCTTTGGAGAATTTG
>CAYJOX010000210.1:0-3275 GCA_964371915.1 uncultured Oscillospiraceae bacterium | reverse complement strand
CAGTGCCGATAGATGCCGTTATAGAGCAGGATGGTAGCCAGTATATATATGTATACGATACCATGCCAACAGCAGAACAGTTTGCGATGGGCGAGCAGGATGGCCGCCGCATGATACAGGTTGCGACAGGCCTTGAGTCGGACTACCTTATAGAGATAATCTCGGCCGAGCTTACCGATGGTATGTTGGTGCTAGACGACCCGATGGGCTATAACGTTGCAGATATTGCAGGCTTTACCGATGGGGCTATAATGGTAGGCCCAACAGCTGGTGGGGCACCCGCAGGTGGCGGTGGCCCAGCCGGAGGGCGCTAATAATGGCACAAGAGGTAATTAAGATAAAGGGCGTTTATAAGCGCTATTTCGAGGGGCTGGAGAACGAACTCTGCGCCCTTGATGATGTGACCCTCTCTATAGAAAAGGGAACATTTATATCTATAGTAGGTGCATCGGGTAGCGGCAAATCCACCCTTATGAATATTGTAGGCGCGCTTGATCGCCCATCCGAGGGGGAATATCTGCTCGATGATGTGGACATTATGGCGGCAAAGGATAGCGAGCTATCCGGAATACGCAACAAAAAGATAGGCTTTGTTTTTCAAAACTTTAACCTTATACCAAGGATAAATGCACAGCGTAATGTAGAACTGCCTATGCTTTATGCAGGCATGAGTAAAAAACAGCGTAGCCAAAAAAGCGCCGAGCTTCTCGAAACGGTGGATATGTACGGCAGGCGCCACCATAAACCTAACGAGCTTTCGGGTGGGCAGAAACAGAGGGTTGCAATAGCAAGGGCACTTGCAAACGACCCGGCAATTATACTTGCCGATGAGCCCACCGGTGCGCTAGATAGCAAGACAGGGCGGCTTGTTATGGATATATTTCATGATCTGCACCAAAAGCAGGGGAAAACGATAGTTCTAATCACCCACTCGCCCGAGCTTGCCGAGGAGACGGAGCGTATAGTTACACTTGTTGACGGTAAGATAATAAGCGACCGCCCGGGCAGTGGCAGAGGTGCTGTATGAGTATTAAAGAGAATGTAAGGCTTGCACTCTCCTCCCTCTGGAGCAACAAGATGCGAGCACTGCTTACCATGCTTGGTATTATTATCGGTATCGGCTCGGTTATTACTATATTTACCATAGGTAACTCACTTAACGGCTATATCGCAAGCGAGATGTCGGCAATGGGTGCGAACACCGTAAGCCTGTATATCACACAGCGTGCAGACGAATTTTCTACAGGGCCACAGGCATTTAGCCAGCCTGGGGAGGATGACCTTCTAACCGATGATATACTGGATGAGATAAGCGTGCAATACAGCGAGGAGATAGAGGCTATCGGAATTACCATAGGTGTAGGAAGTGGTACGGCAACTATGGGCGAAAACTATGCTAACTTTAGCTTAAGCGGTGTTACCGATAGCGAGGCGACGATTAACAATATCACTATGCTAAGCGGCAGATTTTTACTGCCACGGGAGATAGAGGATGCTAAAAATGTAGTAGTAGTATCGGATAATTTTGTAACAAACTACGGGTTTGAGGGAAATGCTGTAGGCCAGCAGGTAATGTTAGAGGGGCAGGGTGGATCACCGGCACTCTTTACCGTTGTTGGTGTTTACGAGTACGAGCAATCTATGTTCTCGATGGGCGGCATGTCTAACGAGCAGGATATGGAAACAACAGCATACATCCCCTATACCTCGGCACAGCACCTTACCGGTGCAAGTGATGGCTATCAATCGGTAACCATACTTACCTCTACCGGAACCGATAGTACCGCCTTTGCCACAAATATTTCAGATTACCTTAACAACCGCCAATACTCTAATAACGAGGATTATGAGATAGGCTCTTTTGCTATGGATAGCATTATAGAATCTATGACAACCATGCTTGCAACATTACAGCTTGCAATATCCGCCGTTGCGGCAATCTCACTGCTTGTGGGTGGCATAGGTGTTATGAACATAATGCTTGTATCTATTACCGAGCGTACGAAGGAGATAGGCACAAGGAAGGCACTTGGTGCAACCAACACATCAATCAGGGTGCAGTTTATTACCGAGAGTTCTATAATATGTGTTATAGGTGGTGTAATAGGTATCTTATTTGGAGTTGCGCTTGGCAGTATTGCATCTACTTTATTAGATTTCCCGGCAACACCGGACATTTTAGGAATACTAATTGCCGTAGGGTTCTCCTTTGCTATCGGCCTATTTTTTGGCTACTACCCGGCAAACAAGGCGGCAAAGCTTGATCCTATTGATGCATTAAGGTACGAGTAACTACCGATAAACTTTACATCTATTTAATAAAATTGCGTATTGAAAAATTAGAAAAAATGTGTTAATATTATCGTAGGATTAACATCAAACGGAGTAGCTATGCCATCAACAGTATTATATATAGGGCACGGGAGCCTTCGCTTTACCGCAAAAAACAAAACTGTAGTATATATAGACCCATTTTTCCCGGGCGATTACAGTAAACCTGCAGATATTATATTAATAACCCATAACCGCCCAGGCGGTGTAGACCTCTCCCTTGTAACACAAAAGGAGGATTGCCTCGTAGTTATGCCGGAGGAGGCCTCTAACGAGGGTAACTTTAACATGTTTGGGTTTAAGGGTGTTAGCCTTAGTAGCTACGAGACCTTAAACCATCATCAGGTGCGCACATTCGGTGCCGGATACCTATTATATTTTGACGATATTAAGGTTTACTGTGCCGGCGATACCTCTAAAACCTATCACATGGAAAAGTTTTTAGCAGAGCTTAGCGTAGACTATGCATTTCTACCGATAGACGGAGAGACAACGATGACACCAGCCGAGGCGGTAGAGTGTGCAAAGGTTATAGGTACACACAACGCAATACCTATCCATAACGACTACAAGGTACTAGAAACACTGGAGTACTCCGACAAGGGTATCGATGAATTCGATTTCGAAAATAAGATAGTACTTAAGTATGGCGAGGAGTTAGAGCTTGAAAAGCATAGTATCTTTAATATTTAGCTCTTGAAAAAAAATTAAAAAAAATTAAAAAAAATTAAAAGTAATACTTGAAATTTAACTTATAATGTGTTATTATATATGAACGAGGTTAAATTACTTCGTTCAAACGCCATGTGCGGATGTGGCGGAATTGGCAGACGCGCTAGACTTAGGATCTAGTGTCTTTGACGTGGGGGTTCAAGTCCCTTCATCCGCACCATTTTGAGTAATCATAACCCAAGTGAGGGTGTGATTACTCAATTTTTTTCTGT
>CAYJOX010000209.1:0-3279 GCA_964371915.1 uncultured Oscillospiraceae bacterium | reverse complement strand
TCTATGTTAGCTTCAACGTTATCATTTGCATAGTATGTTGTTTTCTCGTGGAACTCGCCACCTGTCGGATCCGGGAAGCCGGGGCCAACAAAGTTAGTAGCCGGAGCATATGTTCCGTTCATAGCAACTTCGGAGATATATACGCGGTCTATAGCAAGAATCATTGCCTCACGAACCATCTCGTTGTCAAGGCCCTCAACACTGTGGTTGAAGTTTAGGTAGTAGGTACCTACTAGCGGATCAAGGTTGTACTCTGGGTTATCCTGTAGGCTAGGGATCTCGTTAATCGGGATATTCTTAAGAGCTAGAAGCTCACCACTCTGGTATGCGCTGTAAGCAGCATTTTCGTCTGCCATTAGTGCAAAGGTAAGTGTATCAAGAACAATTGAATCAGCATCATAGTAGTTCGGGTTCTTGCTCATCTGGATATGCTGACCGGGAACCCAATCAGTAATCATGAAAGCACCGTTACTTACGTATGTCTCAGGAGCTGTAGCCCAAGCCTCATCGTTAGCATCGATTGTAGCCTGGTGTAGCGGCATGTATGTTGGGAATGCAACAAGTGCCTCAAAGAAAGCTGTCGGGTACTGTAGTGTAACCTCAAGAGTTAAATCGTCAAGTGCTACAACTGCAAGAGCAGAGGGATCACCTGCGATAGCCTCCTCGTAGCCATCGATATACTTGAATAGCTCAAAGTAGGGAGCAGCTGTGTTCGGATCTACTGCACGCTGCCAGCTGTAAACAAAGTCGTTAGCTGTTAGTGGGTCACCGTTAGACCATGCTAGGCCCTCTTTAAGGGTAAATGTGTAAACAAGGCCGTCATCGGATAGGGTATAGCTCTCTGCCTGGCCATAGCCGAAAGAACCATCTTCCTCATAGGTCATAAGGCCTTCGAATGCATGGATAATCATAGAACCTGCATCGGATGCACTGTTAAGGGTTGGATCCATTGTCTCGGGGTCAACACCAATGCTTACAGTTAAATCCTGTGCAATTGCGTCGGCTGTTTCGGCAGAATCATCACCGGTTTCGGTCTCTGCTGGGGTGCTTGTTGCAGTATCAGCTGGTGCCTCACTACAAGCGGCAAATAATGCTACAGATAGAATGAGCATTGCAAGTATTGCCAATTTTTTCATCTTTTCTTCTCCAATTTAATCTATCATTAATATCTATCAAGAATTTGATAGTATTAAGCAAAAATATGTACAGGCTAACACAGCCTGTACACATTATATACAATTAGTAAAAATATGTCAATAAATTTCGAAGTTACAATTTAGTGTCAATTTACTAATTAGAGGAATAGATTTTAGTATAGGTTGTGCTAATTATACCTATCTAAAGTTTTTCGTAGTGGTGGCATGCTACATAATGACCTGCCGATGCCTCTACCATTACCGGCTCCTGCTCTACACATGTATTATCTGCGTACGCACAGCGTGTACGGAAACGACAGCCGGAAGGTGGGTCGAGCGGGCTTGGTACATCGCCCTCCAGAACAATACGGTTTGTCTCGCGTGCCGCCTTTGGGTCGGCAATCGGTATAGCCGATACAAGGCTTTTTGTGTAGGGGTGTAGGCTATGGAAGGTTAGCTCATTACTAGGTGCAAGCTCAACAAGTTTTCCAAGGTACATAACCCCTATCCTGTTAGAGATATGCTTAATAACGCTAAGGTCATGCGCAATAAATAGGTAGGTTAGCCCCATCTCTGCCTGAAGATCCTCAAACATGTTTACAACCTGTGCCTGAATAGAAACATCCAGTGCCGATATAGGCTCATCACACACTATAAATTCCGGATCAACTGCAAGTGCTCTCGCAATGCCGACACGTTGGCGCTGGCCACCGGAAAACTCATGGGGAAAACGGTTTGCATGTTCCGAATTAAGGCCTACATGCTCTAAAAGCTTTATAATTTTATCTCTACGATCATTTCTTGTAGCTGCAAGCTTATGGATATCTATCGGCTCGCCAACAATATCGCCTACTGTCATACGTGGGTCTAGGCTTGCATAGGGGTCTTGAAACACTATCTGCATCTTACGGCGATATGGTTTCATATTAACCTTGGTTATATCTACCCCATCGTATATTATCTTGCCGCCGGTCGGCTCATATAAACGTAGCATCGTTCTACCGGTAGTTGTTTTTCCGCAACCGGATTCACCTACAAGGCCGAGTGTCTCTCCCTTGTTGATAAAAAAGGATACATCATCAACCGCCTTCACATAGCGGTGCTTTAATAGCCCGGTGCCTGCGACCTGAAAATATTGCTTTATATTCTGTACTTCTATAAGTTTCTTGTCCGACATCTATACCGCCCCTTTCTTTTCAAACTCTGCCTTTTGATTTAACCAACATGCAGAATAATGAACATCGGTAATATGTGTGTATTCCGGCATATGTGTTAGACAAACCTTCATACAGCAATCACACCTCGGCGCAAACGGACATCCGGCAGGTGGGTTAAGCATATCTACCGGTGAGCCCTCAATAGGTTAGTGTATTCATGGTTAGGGTTATAAAAAACATCATCTGTAGTGCCGCTTTCAACTACCTTACCGGCATACATAACGGCAATCCTATCACACATATTGGCAACGACACCAAGGTCATGGGTAATCATTATAATTGCCATTCCTAGTTTATCTTTTAGATCAAGCATAAGCTCTAGTATCTGAGCCTGAATAGTAACATCAAGTGCCGTAGTAGGCTCGTCGGCTATAAGCAGTTTAGGCTCACATGCAAGGGCAATCGCTATCATTATGCGTTGCCTCATTCCTCCCGAAAGCTCATGTGGGTACTGCTTAATGCGCTTTTCAGGCTCGTTTATCCCAACTAAGGTTAGTAGCTCTATCACCCTATCCTTTGCCTGCTGTTTATTTTTATCGGTGTGCAGAAGTATAACCTCTGCTATCTGATCACCAACCGTAAAAACAGGGTTAAGGCTTGTCATTGGATCCTGAAAGATTATGGAAATTTCATTTCCACGCATCTTTTGCAGTTCCCTCTCGCTCATCTCATCAACACGATGGCCGTTAAAGTTAAGCTCGCCGCTTAAAAACTTACCGGGATGTGCGGTAAGCCCCATTAGGCTGTATGCAGTAACGGATTTGCCACTGCCCGATTCTCCTACTATGCCAAGCACCTCACCTGCCTTTAGTGATAAAGACACATCGTTAAGCGCCTTAACCTCGCCTGCCGGTGTAAAGAAGGATAGTCGTTCATTTTTAATATCTACGAGAAATTCACTCATTACAGTTCTCCGTTATCGCTTA
>CAYJOX010000208.1:0-3286 GCA_964371915.1 uncultured Oscillospiraceae bacterium | reverse complement strand
AATTTTTTTGCAAATATGTGGTTTGAGCCACAAAAAGTAGTGGAAAATCCGTCGATATGCCTATAAGTTTTTGCCGTAATTCGTCGATGTTCTCAAAAATTATCGCCCCATCTCCGTAGTGGCTTACTATTCCCTGCACCTCCGGGTGGTCTTTATCGCCGGCAATTGCAAACAGCCGCCCCTCGTTTTTTGCCTTCTCGGCCAGAAGTGCGATACGCCTTACATGTTTACAGGTAGCATCATGGTAGGGAATGTTTAGGCTATCTATAAGCTCGTAACAATCTTTAGTTATCCCATGGGAGCGGATAACAAGCTCATACCCTTGTGGTAACTCCTGCGGATTTTTTATCTGCGTTAGGCCACGTTTCTCCATCATGGCTGTCCACTGCGGGTTATGCATAAGCGGCCCGAGTGTTGCCACATTTTTACCGGCCTGCATAAGTTTTTCTGTTATTCCTACCGCCTTTGCTATGCCGTAGCAAAAGCCGGCGGTTTTAGCTACCTTAACGGACATCTGCCAGCTCCTCTATACTGCTTTGCAGTAATTTTTTAGCACTGCGTAGGGTGGCTTTATCCTTCATATCGAGCGCAAGTATATCGGGCGTTAACGGTTTTCCAAAATTAATGTAAACCCTTCCGAATATCTTAAATTTACCACCATAGCTTATATGGCAGGGCAGAATTGTGGCATCGGTAGCGGCGGCAATTACCAGCGCGCCGGATTTAATCGGCAGCATCTTGCCGGTTTTACTGCGTGTGCCCTCCGGAAATATTAACATCGGCCGTCCGCCCCTAAGTTCGTCCTGTGCCTTGTTTATAACGTCCATATCGGCGCGGCCTCTATCTACCGGAACAACGCCAACCTTTCTAAAAAACCAATTTGTGATCGGGTGTTTAAACAGCTCGGCCTTACCCATGATAAGCAATTTTTGCCGTCCATATCGCCTAAGCGCAATAAAAACAGGGTCGCAGATATGCAGGTGGTTACTGCATATTATGTAACGGCTACCCTCGGATGCATCAAGGTTTTCCTTTCCGGTAACCTTAACCCTAAAACCGATAAAAGCTATTATATAAACAACTGTCAGGGCGATTGCGTAAACCATTATAACCTTTCTCTTATTAGTTTCTCTATTATCTCTACCGACTGTAAAAACTCGTTGCCGGTGGTGTTAAGCAATATTGCATCCTCGGCCGGCTTTAGCGGTGCGGCGGCACGGTTCGAATCCTGCTCGTCCCTTGCCAGCACATCACGGTAGACATCGTCAAACTCTGCCTGCATCCCCTTTTCATGTAGCTGGTCTACCCTGCGCTGTGCACGCTCGGCGGCATCGGCCGTTAGGAATATCTTTACATCGGCGCTGGGCAGTATAACGGTGCCTATATCCCTACCATCCATTATAACGTTGTTAGTAGCCGCAATATCACGTTGTAGATTTAGCAAAAATGTGCGCACCTCGGGGTATCTTGATACATCGGATGCCGCCATAGATGCCTGCTCGCTACGGATAAAGCCGCTTACATCATCGCCGTTTACCAGCACAAGCTGTGTGCCATCTTTATAGCATAGCTCTATCTTAAGCTCGCTAAGCAGGGTGCAAACCGCCTGTTCCTCTTTGGGGCTAACCCCTTTTTGTATGGCGTAATAGCCTATGGCACGGTAGAGCGCACCGGTATCCACATAGATAAAGCCGAGCTTTTCGGCCACCTTTTTTGATATAGTGCTTTTGCCGGCACCGGATGGCCCATCTATCGCTATCTGCATATTAACTCCTCCTATCTTATTCTATCGCCTGCGCCGCCGCCTCGGCGGTACAGAATGCTATATGTAGGTTATATCCGCCGGTAACGGCCGAGATATCCAGCACCTCCCCTATAATATAAAGCCGATCGATAATCTTGGATTGCATGGTGGTGGGGGAAAGCTGGGAGAGTTTAAGCCCGCCCTCGGTTATTACCGCATGGCGCAGGCCGTCCGTGCCGGATATTGCAACCCTAAAATCCTTAAGCAGGGCCACAAGGTTTCGCCGTTCCTCCTTGGTTATCTGGTTGGCCCTCTTGCCGGTATCTATCCCCCAACGCTCAAACATAACAGGGATAAGCCGCTTTGGAAGTAGTGCATCCAGCACCTTTGCGGCCGTCTTTGCACCGAGGGAGGATATATCATTATTTATTCTATCAGATAATTTTTTTTCGTCAAGTGCCGGCTTAAAATCTATCGAGATATATGCCGTTTTAAAGTTTTGCGGTAGCTCACAGCTTGCCGATAGTATCAGCGGCCCCGATACACCGAAATGGGTGAAAAGCATCTCCCCCTGCTCCTTAAAGCGCTGTTTGCCGTTTACATAGAGCGCCGCCGTTACATTTTTAAGGGAAAGCCCCATTAGCTCGTCACAGAACTTATCGGGTGAGCGTAGCGGCACAAGGGAGGGGCGGCAGGGCTCTATGCCGTGCCCTAGCTCCTTTAGCATACGGTAGCCATCCCCCGTACTGCCGGTATCGGGGTAGGATAGGCCGCCGGTGGCAAGCACCACAGCATCGGCAGTTAGGGTTTTACCCCCTACAAGCCTAACGCCTGTAGCCCTACCGGTATCGGTTATAATTTCGCTAACCTCGCTGTTACAGCGAATATCGGCATCCTTTGCAAGGTTAAGCAGTAGCTGTAACACATCCTGTGAGCGGTCGGAAACAGGAAAAACCCTGCCCCCCCTCTCGGTTTTTATCGGCAGGCCGTGATCGGCTATCCTTTGCATAAGCTCGTGCGGCGGCAGGCGGTAGAGGGAGGAGTAGAGAAACTTCTCCCCCCTTTTTACGTTTGAAAAAAACTCCTCCGGCGCACAGTCGTTTGTTATATTGCAACGCCCCTTACCGGTTATAAGCAATTTACGGCCGGGGGTTTGCATCTTTTCCAGCACGATAACATCGTGCCCCTTGTGTGCGGCAACGCCGGCGGCAAAAAGCCCCGCCGCCCCACCGCCGATGATAATTATTTTAGACATTGGTTTTCCTTATGTTTTTTTGTTTGAGTTGATAGTGATAGGATTAGTTCCTAAAGGCTAAGCAAAAAGGAATTTGAACCACCTGCCTGCTATCACAGCTGGCAGAAGTTATCGGGGTGTAGTAAACCTATCATAGTGGCTTTGTAGTGTTAGGAAAAGTGTTCCAAAATATGAGCATAATTCGAAGAATTATTAAAGCCATATTTTGGGTAACGCTTTCTAATGCGTATATGTAAGGCATCGAATGGCCGCTCGTAGTGGAGTCTGTTTTGCCCCGCAAAACAGCT
>CAYJOX010000207.1:0-3332 GCA_964371915.1 uncultured Oscillospiraceae bacterium | reverse complement strand
GTAAAAAACAGTCTCCCAAGGCCATCTAAAAAATATATCAAGCAGATTAAGAGGCAAGATTATGATAAGATGTTTATAAAACGTTCGTTTGCCGAAAAACATTCTATTGCCGAAAAACTTGTAAAAACAGGATTTTACTCCGGTGCGCCCTGCCTAAGTGAATTTATAAGCATAAGAAAAGAGATGTTCGCCCCTGATGCTTTAATATCAGGTAGTGAGTTTGAGACTAAACTTGGGCTTATATCCGGTGTAGTTGTTCGTGATATAACAAGAGATATTCGTGTATGCAAGCTTTGTTTTTCCCAGCCTATAGAGCGTTTTGCGAGGTTTGATTCGGATGGTACCCTACAGACACGCCGTCTAGTAAAGGGGGCATTTGGCGATATACTGCCGGATATAATTGCAGATAATAAAATTAATTTTGGCCTACAGGGGGCCGATTGGGAGTTTAGGCTAAGAAAGCACCTGCCGGCGGTTATAACCCTTTTTAAAGAGGCCTTTTTCCACGAAAAGGTTAAGCCCTATATTAACGAGGAATATATTAACCGGTTAATTGAGGATGCCGGCAGTGAGGGGAAAAACGGATTCTCGGCACTTAGGGCACTCGCCTGTAACTACTCGGCGGCAAGATTTTTAATAAACTATTAAATTAAGCTAAAAAAGAAGCCTTAATGCTAAAAAGCATTAAGGCTTCTTTTCATCTACTATCTAGGCGCCTACTACCGGCATCTCAAGCTCTAAAACCTCATCGTTTTCTGTAACAGCAGGCTCTTTTTCTATTGCTATCTCTGCATTATCGTTGCCGTTTTTCATATTGCAAGACCCTTTAAAGTATACATTCATAGGCATTACAAGTGAGCCGGTATTAATATCTCCTACAATCGCCCCACCACTCATAAACTCGGCAACCTCCTCTATATCTATATTGCCCTGTATCTTGCCGGCACACATTAGGTTTTTTGCCTTTATATGGCCTAAAACTTTGCCCGTTTCACCTATTATCAATGTATCAGAAACGGTCACGTTACCCTTAAAAAAACCATCAAGGCGGATAGATTCATTTGAGTTTAATTCCCCCTCAAACCAAACCCCTGCCCCTACATGAGTTTCAATCTCTACACTTTTGGTACTACTTGGCTTTTGTTTAAACATCGTAATCTACCTCATTTATTTTTTTATTTTAAACATTAAATAACAACTGCGATACTACTAACAAAGCTACCCCGGGAATCGATAATACAGCCGCAATAAAGCAGGTGATATAGTTTACCGTAACGGCTACCCCGGTAATGGCCGAAAGTAGGTTTACGGTGCCAAGGGTACAGATGCCACATCCTGCACTTATTAGTGTTTTTTTTACGGTTTGATGTTCTTTGGCTAGTACAGCAACAACTATAATTGTTGCTAAAACCAACAATACTATAAATAGAATCTGCAATATATCCACCTCCTATATCTTCATAGTAAAATATATTCACCAGAGATGATAGTTATTACATAAATTCTTATTAACTTTCTTCCAAAACCATCTCTATCCTACCGATATCTACAGTTACCGCAACTATTGTCACCTTGATTTTATCACCTATCTTAAACTCAACCGTACCATCTGCCGAATATAATCTATAGTTTTCATCAAGTAATAGATAACTATCACAAAGATCATCTATCGAGATGCGACCCTCGGCATTATTATCCAGTAGAACAAATATCGAATGTTCGGTTACACCACTTATGCAACCCTCAAAAGCATCACCGACATGATGTAGCATTGCCTCGGCCTTAAAGCAATCGTTAACCGTTCTCTCTGTGCGCATAAACAGCTGTTCCTGCGCATTAGCCTTGGCGGCTGATTCAGTTGCACGCGGCATAAATGTTGCATTAATCTGTTGCTTTGGACGCTTATTACCAAACTCTGAAAGAATATGATGTGTAAATAGGTCGGCATAGCGGCGAATAGGGGAGGTGAAATGGCAATAGTCAGACATAGCAAGTCCGAAATGACCCTGTGCACGGGTGGAGTATTCTGCCTTCGCCATGCTTCTTAGCACAGAATTATTTACATAGTATTCAAATGGTGTATCGTTGAAGCGTTCTAAAATGTTTGCTACATCCTTGCTTATAAGCTTATCTTCATCTATCTCTATCTGCTCTTTGGAGAAAAGGGCAAGGTTTTTTTGTAGCTGTTTCAGGCGATCGGTGTTGGGCATATCGTGTGTTCGGTAGAGGATAGGTAAACCTATCTCCTTTGCAACCGATGCAGTGGAGTTGTTAGCAAGTAGCATGAACTCCTCAATAATCCCTTCAGACACACCTTTTTTCTTAATATAGATATCTTTAACCTGTTCATTGACTATATTAAAACCTGTTTCGTTGAACTTAAAATCGACACAACCGTTTGCTATCCTGCGTTTCCTTAAAACCTCGGCAAGTTTTTTCATGTTCTTTAGAACATTTAATGCGCCGCGGTATTTAGACCTTAAGGTAAGGTCTGTACTTCCATCAAGAAGGGTGTTAACCTCGTCATATACGCCCTTAAATTTACTTTGTATGATGGTTTTAACAAAGCTACTTGAGATAAGCTCTCCTTTTTTTGAGATCTCCATAATACAGGAGAAACAAAGCCTATCCTCACCCGGTGATAATGAGCAAATTCCGTTTGATAGCTCGGCCGGTAGCATCGGTATAACACCGCCGGGATAGTAGAAGGAAAACTGGCGCTGAAACGCCTCGCTCTCTATGGCGGATCCAAACTTTACATAATGGCTTACATCGGCTATATGCACACCCAGTAGCCAGCCGGTTTCCACCTTTTGTAGTGATACTGCATCGTCAATATCCTTGGTGTCGGCACCATCAATAGTAAATACAAGCTCATTCCTAAGATCTATTCTTTCTTCGCCGGTTATGGCATCTACACTAAAATCGCCTACAAGGTTTGCTGTTTCTTCCTTTATTGCAGCATTAAAATGTGTGCGTATGCCCTGATTAAAGATAATACTTTTTGTGGCAGCAACCGCGGAATTTGCACTGCCGAATTTTCTTATTATCTCACAACGATAGCCCTTTTCCTTACGTGAAACTATATTTGCAGCAACACATTCTCCGATATTTGCCTGCAAAGAGCAATTCCTTTTTATCGGAACAATAATTGTACCGTTATAGCCGTCCAGCTGTAGTGAAATCCTTTTCATATGCTGAACTATCTTTCCGGTTACACGATTTTGCGGTTTAAGAATGGATACAACCGCCGCAGAGGTTCTACCGTTTTGTTTGTTTATCGTTAGCTCAACCTGATCACCTACAAGTGCGGTATTTAAAGAGTTACCGGG
>CAYJOX010000206.1:0-3347 GCA_964371915.1 uncultured Oscillospiraceae bacterium | reverse complement strand
ATATTTCCGGTGTTTTGAGGTATCTGTGGCTCTAACAATACTATACTAACCATCGCAATCGCATAGCCTCCACAGCTCGCCTTCAAAGCAAAGGCCGTTGCGTTGTTGTGTGCCGGCTTCTAGAGTCGATGCTATTGTCATAGCAACAAAATCCGAAGCCCGTTTAATTGCCGATGCAAGGTCATCCCCTGCAATCATGCGCCCTACCAACACACTGCCGAACATATCACCACTGCCGTGGTAGCTACCCGGTGTCCTTTTTCCTACATAGCTGCCAATCTGCCCCTTTAGGTCGATGTAGGAAACCTCTATCGTATCATCGTTAGGGCAGATTCCGGTTATAACCACCTGATTACAGCCAAGGTCCTTTAACCCATAGATAAGCATCTCGATAAATTTTTTATCGTGTGGCGGCTCCCTATAATCAATTCCAAGAAGCAGGCATGCCTCGGTAATGTTTGGCATTACCAAATCCGATGCCGAAACCATACGGCGTAGCCCACAAACCAGCTCATCGGTTATGCCACTATACATCCTGCCGTTATCCCCCAAAACGGGATCCACAAAAATTCTTGTACCATTGCTTGAAAGATCGTTAAAAATTTTAAGCAGTATATCGGGTTGATGTGGCGAGCCAAGATAACCGGTATATATTCCATCAAACCTAAGCCCCTGTGAGCACCAGTGCTTATATATAGGCATCATACTCTCGGTTAGGTCGATACGGTAAGGGTTTGTAAAACCACCGGTATGGGTGGAAAGTAATGCCGTAGGCAGTACGGTGCATCCAACGCCACAGCTACTTATTATCGGCAGTGCAACCGTAAGCGAACATCTCCCAAAACAGGATATATCGTGCACCGCTATAACTCCGGTTGTCATTCTTGCTCCTTTAACTTCTTAACAAGCAGGTTTGCCGCTTTATAAACATCTCCACAGCCCATGGTAATAACAAGGTCTCCCGGCTGTATAACCTTTAAAAGCTCGTCGGTGGCCTCCTCGAACGTCCTCACCCAATCGCACCCCACGCTCCTTGCAAGCATGGCGGCCGTAATGTCGCCCGGGTCAACCTCCCTGCCACCCATTATCTCGGTTAGAAGGGTGTAATCGGCTAACTTTAGCGCATCTGAAAACTCGTTAAACAGTAGCTTTGTCCTGCTATAGGTAAAGGGCTGGTGTAGCGCTATAACCCTTTTATAGTTTAAACTTTTTGCCGCCTTAATCGTCGCCTCTACCTCGGCAGGGTGGTGCGCATAATCATCCGCAACCGTTATCCCCTTTACCGTATCCAGTATCTCAAACCGGCGGCCGGCACCCTTAAATGCCTCTATACCGGCAGCTATGCTGTTGAAGGGCAATCTCTCACACACACCTAACGCCACCGCTACAAGGGCGTTATAGATATTGTGCCGCCCCGGAACCGATAGCTTAACCCTGCCAAGCTCGCTTAGCATATGAAGTGCTGTGAAGCTGTAGTAGCCATCCGGCTCCACCCTAATATCTGCCGCCTGAAAATGGCACCCATCACCTATGCCAAACAATAAAACCTTTTTATCCTTTAGCTCGGTTACTAGTTGTAGCGTGTTCTCGTCATCCCCGTTTGCAAGCACAAGATATTTTGCCTTTTGGGCAAACTGCTTAAACGATGCTATGAGGTTTTCCATACTACCAAAGAAATCGAGATGATCCTCGTCTATATTAAGGATAACAGCGGTTGTGGGGTTTAGCTTTAAAAAGGTATTGGAAAACTCGCAGGCCTCCACCGTTATACAATCTGCATTGCCGTGGCGCCCATAGCCCTTTATATATGGTAACTTTCCGCCTATAACGGCCGCTGTATCCACCCCTGCCATTAACAGCATCTGGGTAGCCATGGCCGTTGCGGTTGTTTTTCCGTGTGTGCCGGAGATACAGATACGCCCGGCATACCTATCCGATACTGCCCCAAGCATTACACTGCGCTCCACACAGGGTATGCCGGCCGCCTTTGCCGCGGCAAGCTCTACATTGCCGGGAAGCAGTGCCGCTGTATATACAACAAGCTCGGCACCGTTAACACAATCCCCGCTATGGGGGATAGTAACCGCAACCCCCATGCCACGCAGAATATCTATCGTGCTACCCTCGTTAATGTCGCTGCCGGTAACCTTAAAACCAAAACCGTGCAGTATCTCGGCAAGTGGTAGCATTCCACTACCCCCTATGCCTATAAAATGCACGTTTTTTATTCCGTCTAAAATGCTGTTTGTAGCCATATCAACACCCTTTTTTCATTCTAATTATATAGTATATAATATTTACCGTTAAAAATAAACCACTTTTTAACAAAAAAATAAATAAAAATACTTATCCCCTGCCGGCTGTTACGACAGGGGATGGGGATGTGGGCTTGGTAGGCTTCAATTTGTGTACGAACATTATTAGTTTAAGAGTGTGAAATGAATTTGTGTTTTATGGAGAGGTTGGAGTTCTGTTTGAAGAAAAAGCCTACCATATACGCCTTTGTTTAACAGATTGGAATTTAGTTGCATTTGTTTGACCTGCCCTATCTGTTGATCTTATAATACCGCTAATATATGAAAATTATGTGTAATTTTTACATAATTTCAAGGTAATATTATGCAAAATTTAACAAAATTGCTGTGTATTATTTAGCTAATATTACAATACGTAATATTTTACAATTTGGAATATTAAGCACCTTTAGCAATAATATCGTTGTTTTATAGGGCGTGTGTTATTTTACTATATTTACTAAACAATTTTTTGTATTTTCGCCAATCCCGCATTTTCCGATAGGAAAACACACCCTAAAAGGCATATTTTATTAAAATTAAATTTTCCTTATGGTCTGTGGATGCCGGTTTTACCTTTATCTTACTATATTGCCCTGCATCTCGGCAAAAAAGCGGATAACTAACGCCGCCTACTTGGGGGATTTTTGGCAATAAAAGCCCACCGGCTATAGCCGAAAGGCTTTTATTAGGGCGGCTGTTATTTCTGAGAAAAGTTTTTACAGAAATGGGGGGTATCCACAGCCATCTCGTTTGTTGTCTCGTGGGTTACACTTATCATGTTTAGCTTACAGCTATCTCCCGAGACATAGTGCTTACATTCCGAAACGTTACAGTTAACACCTGGGTTATTCATTCTTATTCACCTCCTTTTAACTTATCGTTAGTTTTAATATTAACAAAAGCTAAAATAATATACCTAAATATATAAAATAACCGTAACGAGACTTTCATCTCGTTACGGTTATGATTAGATTCAACTAAAGGTTAACTAGTTTAGAATTACCTTCTCTGTCTCTGGGTCGAATAGGTGTAGCTTGTTCATGTTAAAGG
>CAYJOX010000205.1:0-3394 GCA_964371915.1 uncultured Oscillospiraceae bacterium | reverse complement strand
AACATAAAAACCCCCGGTGATGGCTATGAAGTTACCGGCGAGGAGATGGATTTTTGCCAAAACTGTAACCTTGCATACCGAATGAACACCCCAGAGGCTTACGAGAGGTTGCTCTACTCCGCAATAATCTCCGACAGGCGTTGGTTCTCCGGCTGGGATCAGATACAGCTTAGCTGGCAATATATTGATAAAATAAAGGAGCTTTATCACAAAAAAGACCTGCCGATATACGAGTATACAGCAGGTAGTGTTGGGCCAAAAGAGATAGAAAAAGTACTGAACGGCTCCGATACAGGTAGCTATTCACAGCTTTACTGTGAGTTGGGGAGCCCTAAATAATACCATGTTATAGCCTTATCGACACCTCTCCGCTCTGCAGTTTAACTGGCCTACCATTTTCATCCCTTAATATTAGGTTGCAGCTTTCGTCAATATCTTCAACATGTGCATTATAAGTCCCTCCCGCCTGAAGCACAGTAATATCCTTACCGATAACGATGCTTCGCTCTTTATACTCTTTAGCTATCATGCTAGCGTTAAAATTTTTATACAACCTAAAAAAGTTATTGAGCAGGGTTGCAAGAAAAAGGCTGTTTTCATTACAGCCTTTTTTATATACCGTGCCGGCAATTTCTTTTATTTCTTCCGGAAACCCTTGCTTTGGAGGGTACAGGTTAACACCTATCCCGGCTATAACATAAGCCTGTTCTCCATCTGCCGTTATAGCCCCCTGTGCAAGTATTCCACACACCTTTTTTCCACCTATCTGAATATCGTTAACCCATTTTATCCCCGGTTTTGCGTCGGTGAGCTGCTCTATAGTGTTGCACACCGCAACGGCGGACAGCGCGGTTAGCATAGTAGCATCCGCATTGCTACCTTCAGGTTTTAGCAGTATGCTAACATATAGGCCACTACCTGCCGGAGAATAAAAGCTTCTGCCAAGCCTTCCACGCCCATCCGTCTGCTGCGTGGCGGCAACTATAAGCCCCTCCTGCATATCACAGTACTGCTTCATGAGCAGATTTGTAGAACCGACACTTTCAAAAAGCATAAACCTTAAATCTAGGCCTTTATCCAGATAGCTACGAACCACCTCTTCTGATAGAATGTTATTATCCAAAATCAACCTCAATCAACACAACAAACCTAACACTCCTAACCTTATATCAGGCTAAGAGTGTTAATACCTAAACAATTTCTTATTAAAGAAATATTATTTATGGTGAATCGGGCCGGCGTTTGCTTTTTTTGCAAGCCTAGACACACGGCGTGCAGCTGTGTTTTTGTGTAAAACACCCTTTGCACCTGCCTTATGAACGGTAGAAACCGCTGCCGATAGGTTAAACTCGCCGCCATGCTCGATGGCTGTTACTGTCTTCTTGATGGTCGAGCGAAGATTTGATTTTACTGCCTTATTGCGCTCTGTCTCCTTACGTGTTTGAAGTACACGATCCTTCTGGGACTTAATGTTTGCCATCCTTAATTGCTCCTTTATAATCGTATTTTTAATATTTTAGAATTAGCTTTAATATTATAGCACCGTTTTACAAAAATTGCAAGGCCTTATTAACATCTTTTTTAAATTATTAAAATTTATTGAACGATTGGTTGGTTTGGTTTGGCATCACCTGCTTTTCATTAAACATATTAATAATGTTTTCGATATAAAACAGAGATGACAGGCACGGCGTTTTAACCACCAACCGCCTACCATTAGTCAGTGTAGTTTAGGTTGAAGCTTAATACTACACAACACCTCTTTAATCACTGCCGGTCTCCATCAACTTTTTAGCATCACAAAACGTTTTAAGTTCTGTTGCCTTGCCACCCCAGTATATCGGGTTTAGATAACCGCGAATCTCTCCCGCCTTGTTTCTTATCTCCATGCGTGCCCATCCATATTCACCGGCAATATCTATCGTTACTTTAACCGTCTGAACATCACCATCTCTGTGCACATCTAACCTTATATATTCTGAGTTTTGCACAAGATAGACATCCATAGCCTCATCGGAATCTTTAATAGTTAGCCCATAACTTACCGAAGAAAATATTTCATCACCCGGCAGATAACCCCGCTCCTTCGAGTGTATATCAACAATAATATTGCACAGCCTCGTTATATAGATATGGCCGGATTTAATTGACGCAATGAGGTTATTAGGGGTAAGCACATCCATATATACATAGGTACCCGGATCACCCACTATCGATGGTAGTAAAGCCCCTTCATAAGCCTCTCCCCATTTATTATGTGTATCCGACCCACCAACAGCATAAATTTTATGGCCATCCGCCCATAGTATATCCATAAGTCTTATCGCAAGGTCGTTAGCATAAGGGCTGGCATGATAGGTTGGATCGTTAATGATCTCTATCGTGTCAATCTTTGAAAGATCGGTGTTATCGAACAACCATTTCCATCGGGTTAAAAAAGGGTGGTTTATGCTTACAAGCTCGCCATTACTATGGGCGTTGTCTATTATCATATTAATATAATATTCGTCACTTTTAACCATTACATCTTCAACGTATTCGGGATCTTGCTTAACCCCAAAAATATTAAAATGCCCCCCCTTGGCCGTTACCTCAATACCGGGAACTATACAGATATCGGTATCTATCCAGCCGGAATGCACAAGATTGTGCTCGGTCGGCAGATAAAAATCAAGCTGAGATTTTTTTGCGTTCTCGGTAGCCTGTGTGATGGATTCCTCGCCATCCGAGAGGTTTGTATGGGCGTGCAAATCCCCCTTATACCATCTTTCTTCCTTACAATAGCACCTATCCCAATTATAGTGCCCACTGTTAATCCTTTTGCCGGGTGCAGACCAAGAGATAAACTCCCCATCAATTCTCTGCACATCGCCTTTATCGCCAAGGTTAAGTGTTACCTCGAACCCGGCCTCTAGCTGCTGTTGATTAATATACTCGGTAAATATATACAGCACAACAAGCCACCTACCCGATGTTATATCGCCTGCAACGCCCCCTACCGTTGTATCTTTCACAGAGGAGGAAATGTTGATTTTATCACCGTTCGATATTAACTTCTTAATTCTGGTGTCACCATTATTGTCTCGCAGCTCTAACAACAGGCCATACCGGCGTATCTCTACCGAGGTTTTAACCGATATGAATATATTTTGGTAGCTTGAGGGAATCTCGACATATTCCCTCAACACGTTGCTGTGATTATAGCTGTAGTTTAATTTTATTTCCATCCGTTATATGTTCTCCGTATATTATTGCGTGTTCGACTCGCAAAGCCATCTTTAGCACCTTTTTCCGCTTTGTGTACTTAACCTTGAAATTAAGTGTTGTACTCATGGCTGTAATCTTTCTTTCCTGTAGTAAGAGCATATAATATGATCTGTGTTATTGCCGTTGC
>CAYJOX010000204.1:0-3426 GCA_964371915.1 uncultured Oscillospiraceae bacterium | reverse complement strand
ACTGGCTACCCTTAATTGTAAATTTATCAAATGTTAGCTCTTTAGGCTCTACACTCTTTACGCAGTAATCGAAAGCATCCTGCTGCTCTAGCTGGCTTTCGAGCGGCTGCATTGCAAGTGCCTTTGTCTTTGCCGGGCAGACATTTACACAAAGTCCACAACCCATGCAATCCAGTGGATCAACCGATTGGGTGAAGGATAGACCCTCTGCGCCCTTGCCTTTTAGTGCACAAAGCGAGATGGATTTCGGTGCAGCCTTAACCTCTGCATCATCCAGTACAAACGGACGGATAGCAGCATGAGGACAAACATAGCTACACTGGTTACACTGGATACAGTTTTCCGGTATCCACTGTGGTACATCAACAGCAACACCACGTTTTTCGAACTGTGTTGTACCCTGAGGTAGCATACCATCCGGGCTCTTTGCAAATACAGAAACCGGAATATCGTCACCCTTCATCATGTTGGAAGGTGTAACAACCTCGTTGATGAAGTTGATTAGCTTATCGTTATCGCCTGTAACAACCGGCATTGGTTTATCATCTGTTGCACTTGCCCAGTCGGCAGGAACAGTAAACTCAACGATAGCATCAACACCTGCATCGATAGCGGCATAGTTCATCTTAACGATATCGTCGCCCTTTTTGGCGTAGCTCTTTTTAGCAGCTTCCTTCATGTAGGTTACTGCCTCATCGATAGGCATTATCTTTGCAAGTGCAAAGAAGGCAGACTGTAGGATGGTGTTGGTACGTTTACCCATACCGATCTCACGAGCCTTTGTAATAGCATCAACAAGGTAAACCTTGATGTTGTTCTTTGCGATATGGCGCTTTTCCTCTCCGGATAGCTGTGCCGCAAACTCCTCGGCTGTCCACTGGCAGTTTACAAGGAATGTTCCGTTAGGCTTAATATCGCGAGCGATCGGGAAGCCCTTAACGATATATGATGGGTTATGACATGCAACAAAATCAGCCTTGTTTACATAGTAGGTAGATTTAATCGGCTTGTTACCAAAACGAAGGTGAGAAATTGTTACACCACCGGTCTTCTTACTATCGTACTGGAAGTATGCCTGGTTGAACATATCGGTATGGTCACCGATAATCTTGATGCTGTTCTTGTTAGCACCAACAGTACCGTCACCACCAAGTCCCCAGAACTTACAGTTAATTGTGCCTTCAGGAGAGGTATCTGCAGTGTTTGTAACCGGTAGAGATAGGCCTGTAACATCATCCTCGATACCGATTGTGAAGTTATGCTTAAGCTCTGCGGCGTTAAGATGCTCGTATACTGCGAAGATTGTTCCGGGAGGTGTATCCTTACTACCAAGGCCGTAACGACCGCCGATAACCCTACCGGTGTAACCCTTCTGTGCAAGTGCTGTAGCAACATCCATGTATAGCGGCTCGCCGATTGCACCCGGCTCTTTTGTTCTATCAAGAACTGCGATAGATTTAACTGTTTTAGGAATAGCATCGAAGAAACGCTTTGTATCAAACGGACGGTATAGACGAACCTTTATAAGGCCAACCTTTTCGCCTGCTGCCATTAGGTAATCAACAACCTCTTCGGCTGTATCTACAACACTACCCATCGCAATGATTACACGGTCTGCATCCGGTGCACCGTAGTAGTTAAACAGCTTATAATCGGTGCCGATTTCGGCATTAACCTTGTTCATCTCTTCTTCTACGATATCCGGCAATGCATCGTAGTATTTGTTGCCGGCCTCACGCCACTGGAAGAAGATATCAGGGTTTTGAGCACTACCGCGAAGGATCGGGCGCTCAGGGTTTAGACAGTTCTTGCGGAACTCGTTGATAGCATCATGGTCAACAAGCTTGTTAAGCACATCATAATCCCATGCCTCGATCTTCTGGATCTCATGGCTGGTACGGAACCCGTCAAAGAAGTTTACAAAAGGTACACGACCACGTATTGTAGCAAGATGTGCTACTGCACCAAGATCCATAACCTCCTGCGGGTTTGTCTCACATAGCATTGCGAAACCTGTCTGACGACATGCATAGATATCACTATGGTCACCAAAGATAGAAAGCGCATGGCTTGCAAGTGCACGTGCCGAAACATGGATAACACATGGTAGAAGCTCACCGGCTATCTTGTACATGTTCGGGATCATTAGTAAGAGACCCTGTGAAGCTGTATAGGTTGTTGTAAGAGCACCTGCAGCAAGGCTACCATGAACGGTACCTGCAGCGCCTGCTTCCGACTGCATCTCTATAACTCTAACCTCACGACCAAAGATATTTTTTTTGTTAACCGCACTCCAAGCGTCGGTCAATTCCGCCATCACAGATGATGGGGTAATCGGATAGATACCTGCAACATCAGTGAAAGCATAGCTCACGTGTGCGGCGGCGGTATTACCATCCATCGATTGTTTTGCTCTTGCCATTTTTACCTCCGAGTTAATCTTATCGGGTAGCTGTACTAAACTTGCTATTTTTTAGGCAAAACAATAGCAAGGATAGAACATAAGCCTACCCACCGTCATTATTATAACAAAGTTTTGGCCTTATGTAAAGGATTATTCTTGCATAATGTACAATATTTTGCGTTTTTATAATATATTAACAAAAACTATGTTTTTTGTACAACTGAATAGCTAAATTTTTGCTCTTTGGCTATCCCATTTTAGCCTGTAGTTGCATATTATAGCTATAAGAACAACCCTGTTAAGGAGGCAAGTATGCCAATAGGATATTTAAAGGTTACAACCCTAAGCGCAAAAAACACCACACCTGTCTCGTTTGCAACCGTTAC
This sequence comes from uncultured Oscillospiraceae bacterium, assembly GCA_964371915.1. Lineage (GTDB taxonomy): Bacteria > Bacillota > Clostridia > Oscillospirales > Ruminococcaceae > CAYJBH01. The sequence continues at coordinate 636 of CAYJOX010000204.1, read as the reverse complement.
TGTTACAAGAACGTTAGCCGGCGTTAAGGTTTATGACTACAGCTATACAACCGACATGGACGGATATTCCGATCCGATAGATCTGGAAGCCCCCGACCGCTCATTATCACTTGATCAACAAAATACTCAACAGCCCTACCAGTGCTATGATGTAACCGTTACGGCCGATGGGTTTCAAGGCCTTAACTATTTTGATGTTCAGATATTTGAAGGTGTAACAACCCTGTTACCGGTTAGTATGTTTGCACTGGCAGACGGTAGTGATTATAGTAATGATATAAAGAATATCACTATCCCGCCACATGCCCTGTTTGCAGATGATGGGGGAAGCGGGCTTGAGCCTCTATCGATTTGCAGTATAGCAAGGGTTTTAGATCAACCGATAATTCCAAGCAAGATAACGGTACATCTCGGTAGCCCTAACCAGACGGCGAGCAACGTTTCGGTTAGCTTTATAAGTTATCTAAAAAGTGTTGCATCAAGCGAGATATACCCAACCTGGCCTACCGAATGCCTCTACGCAAATATCTACGCACAGATTTCGGTTGCACTTAACCGCGTTTATACCGAGTGGTATGTAAGTAAAGGCTACCCGTTCCAGATAACCAACTCTCCGGGATATGACCAAAAATACAA
>CAYJOX010000203.1:0-3440 GCA_964371915.1 uncultured Oscillospiraceae bacterium | reverse complement strand
ATAGTCAACAATAAAGCTGTCTAAAATAACAGTAAAACACCGGAGGAGATTATGCCGATATATACTGATATTGCTACCGAAATATATAAAAAAGGTGAGGGGGACATACCCCGTGGTGTAGATATTAAACATTATACTTCGTATGACATTGAGGTTACGAGGGTAGAGATAAAGAGGGATGGGTTAAACCGTGCAAAGGGGCACTATTCAGTGCTAGATATGCCAAACCTTGCACTTGTTGACGACCGTAATGATAGATATATATCGACCGTCTGCAACGAGCTTGGCAAAATGTTGCCGGAAGAGGGCCTATTAATGGTTGTAGGGCTTGGTAATGAAAAGGTGACTGCTGATAGCCTTGGTGCATTGACGGCTAGAAAAATATTTGTGACACGAATGTTGTCGGACGAGGGGGATAGCTATGATTTTCGTTTGCGAAAGGTTTGTGCCTTTACACCTGGGGTTAGTGGGCGGACTGGAATAGAGACGGCAGAATCCATAGTCGCCTTAATAAAAAGCGTTAAACCTGTAGCTGTAATATGTGTGGACAGCCTTTATACGAACGATCCGTCTCGACTTGGTTGCACAGTGCAGATAACTGATACAGGGATTTGCCCGGGTGGAAACTATAACCTAAACGAAAAAATCTTAGGGTGTAAAACCGTGGCGGTTGGGGTTCCTACGATGATGCAGTATAAGCATGGCAAAGGGCAGTTGGTGGTAACTGCACGCCAGCTGGATTTAGTGATGGAGAAGGCGGCGAATGTTTTAGCACTCTCGATAAATAAGGCGGCACAAACTATGCTTACAACGGCAGAGATAAGCTATCTAACAAGCTGAATATGTCCTAAAAATACGCTTTGAAAATAAATTGCAAAAATTTTTTAAAAAACTATTGACTTTTTAGCAGGAAAGAATATAATGTAATTAGCACTCAACATACGAGAGTGCTAATTACATATAAAGTTTATAAGATGAAAGGAGTTCTACCATGGCAGGACTAATACCGTTTAATTCAAGAGGAATAGGGTTTAACAACATGCTGGACGATTTTTTTGATGACAGCAGATTCTTTTCCCGCAATCTATCCTGTGACACATTCAAGATAGATATCAGAGATGCCGAGAAAAGCTTTATTATCGATGCAGAGCTATCCGGTGTGCCGAAGGAAAGTGTAGAGATTAATGTGGATGGTGATATGCTTACCATAGCTGTTAATCAGGAAAAAAGCAATGAAAACGCCGAGGGGAAATATCTGCATCGAGAGCGTAGGGTAACATCTAGCAGTAGAAGTATCCGGCTTGCAAAGGCAGACCTTGAGGGCATTACCGCATCGATGGATAATGGTGTGCTGAGTATCAGCGTACCAAAGTTAGAGGATAAGCCCACAGCACGAAATATAGCCATCAACTAACAACAAAACGTAAAAAATTACAAAAATAAACAAATTGTAAAACAAAAGACATTAAAGCCGAAAACACCCTGTATAACGGAATGACCTACCGTATACAGGGTGTTTTAAATATACAACACAGTGTATATATTTACATATTTAAACATAAAGTATGATAAAATGAGCGTTGGCCGGGTGCTTTAGCATGCCGCTCACTATAGCGTTATAATATAAATGTAATGTTATTTTTTATTTAAAAGATTATTGGCTACGGTATTTCATATTTCTTGCCGCATCGCCAATTTTGCGCAATTTTTTAACGCCGCCAAAACGCTCAAATTTTTTTGCCTCTATTTCTCGGCTGCTTAAACCATCATAACCCGCCTCAGATTTAAGTTTTTTATAACTCTCGAAACGTCTTTCGTCTAGCAAGCCATCACTAATCGCCTTTATTACTGCGCAGCCATTCTCTGTGCTGTGTGTGCAATCGCTAAACTTACAGCCGGATGCAATATCCTCAACATCTTCAAACGTTAAAGAGAGATCAACGCTCTGAACCCCAAGCTCACGCATTCCCGGGGTATCTATAAGCACAGCGCCTAACGAGCACCGGTACATCTGCTTACCGGTGGTGGTATGTCTGCCTTTGTCATCCTTGCTTATTCCGGCCGTTGCCAAAACATCTTCACCTAGCAGCTTGTTTATGATGGTAGATTTACCCACCCCGGACGACCCGATAAAGGCTACGGTAGTGCCGGGCTTTAGATATCCGGCCAACAGCTGTTCTATATCGTCATACATTGAGATTGCAATAATATCAGAAAAAAGTGATACTTTCTCGGATTCCCTGATAAACCCTGCTACATCATCACACAGGTCTGATTTTGTAAGAATAATAACCGGAGTTGCACCGCTATCCCACGCTACTCCAAGGTACCGCTCTAGCCGGCTTAGGTTAAAGTTGTTGTTTAGCGACATGCAGATAAAAACGATGTCGATATTTGTAACTATTGCCTGAGCTTGGCCGGTTAAGCCAACCGCTGTTCGCATAAATATACTTTTGCGGCTTAATAGGTTGTGTATAAGTACATTTCCATCATCGGCTTTTCCGCTTATCATTACAAAGTCGCCCACCGTGGGAAAATCTAATAGTTCGGTTGTTTCGTGCCTAAATTTTCCGGATATTTCGCCGGTACACTCTCCAAACTCTGTGGCTAACCTATATAAGCCCTTGTGTTGAGCTATTACTCTCGCAAGAGATAGGTCTTTATATAAAGTAGCCTGTGAAACAAATCGCTCACTAAGGCCATAGGTTTCTAGATTGTTCATTTTAGTTTCCTTGAGAAAAATAAAACTGCTAATCATCAAACGATGCTTAGCAGCTCTAAAAAATTAATACTTACGCTTTCTTGCGGCCTCGGCCTTTCTCTTGCGCTTAACCGAAGGCTTCTCGTAATGCTCACGCTTACGAACCTCAGCAAGAACACCACTGCGAGCACAGGAACGCTTAAAGCGACGTAGAGCGCTGTCTAACGACTCATTTTCCTTAACACGGACTTCTGACAAATTTAACCCCCCTATCGTAAACGGACTATACCGTATATTTTGTAATATTCATTATAGGGCATAGGGCAATAAATGTCAAGGCTTTTTTAAATGGTGGCGATAAACATAAACTGGCGCAATAGTAGAAAACAAAATTGCACAAAACAATTGACAAAACGTTAAAGCTGTGATAATATATTAAGGCATTATAGTGTAATGTAGTAGCGATGCCGAATTGTGTAACGGTAGCACGGCAGACTCTGACTCTGTTTGTCTGGGTTCGAATCCTAGTTCGGCAACCAAATATCAGCCATTGTGTTTAAACGCATGGCTGATATTTTTATGTATGGGTTAAATCTAGTTGCAAGCTTAAAATAAAAAAATGTTGACAAAGTAAAATTACTGTGTTATTATCAATTCATACATTTGGAGAAATTATCTATGTTTAGCCGTCAAAACACATTTCGTTGGTGGCGCTCTATTGAATTAAATAGGGCTGTTT
>CAYJOX010000202.1:0-3467 GCA_964371915.1 uncultured Oscillospiraceae bacterium | reverse complement strand
CTTTAAACGTCTTTTTGTACAGGCACAGGATAGGCGAATATTTATTGCAAGTTTTTCCTCTAACATCTACAGGATACAGCAGATAGTAGAGCTTGCCGCACAGCATAAGCGCAAGGTTGTATTTTCCGGCAGAAGCATGGAAAAAAATGTCTCGATGGCGCTTGAGCTTGGCTATATTAAGGCAAAACCCGGCACTATAGTGAGCATGGAGGAGATGCGAAACGTTGCCCCTGATAAGCTTGTTGTAGTTACAACAGGCAGCCAGGGTGAGCCACTTGCAGCGCTATCACGTATGGCCAACGGCAGCCACCGAACATTAAATGTTGTCCCCGGTGATTTTATAATTATTTCTGCAACCCCTATCCCAGGTAACGAGGTTACGGTAAGTAAGGTCATTAATGGGCTGTTAACCTTAGGCGCAGAGGTTATTTATGAATCTATGTATGATGTACATGTGTCCGGCCATGCATGTGCCGAGGAACTGAAACTACTGTTAACGCTTGTAAGGCCTAAAATGTTTTTGCCGGTTCATGGGGAGATGCGCCAGCTAATTAAACATGCTAAGCTTGCAGAGGCAACCGGTGTTGACCGTCGAAACATCTTTATTCCTGAGGTTGGCCAAACACTATGTGTAAGCAGTAAAGGCATAACAAAGGGTGAATATATAAATGTTTCGGAGGTGTTGGTAGATGGCCTTGGCATAGGCGATGTAGGGACATCTGTTCTGCGTGATAGAAAGATGCTTTCGGAAGAAGGCCTTGTTGTTGTTGCTGTATCTATAGATGCAACAACAAGAGAGTTATTAAGTGGGCCCACTATTGATACAAAAGGATTTATTTACGGCAAGGGTTCAGATGTTATCGTAGCGGAGATAAAGGAACTTGCTACAAATATTCTTTACGAATTCGAAGTTTCTAACTCTGCCAGCCTGCAATCGGTAAATGCAAAACTTTCGGAGCAGCTACAAGGACTACTTTACAAAAGATTAAAGCGCCGTCCGGTTATTATCCCGCTTATTATGGAAATATAAAGGAGGATTTATTTAAATGAAGGTTGTTTTAAAACAAGATATAAAAGGTACCGGCAAAAAAGATGAGGTTGTAACGGTATCAGATGGATATGCACGCAACTTTTTGTTCCCAAAGGGGATTGCGGTTGAGGCATCTGCCTCCGCACTCAACGATGTGAAGAACAAGGAGCTTGCAAAGCAACATAAGGCGGATGAAGACCTTGCCGCAGCTAAAAATATGGGTGAGAAGATATTTGGCAAAACAGTAACTGCAAAGGTTAAAACATCACCAAATGGAAAAATATATGGCACAGTAACAGCAAAAGACGTAGCCGAGGTTATTAGCAAAGAGCTTGGTGTAGAGGTTGACAAACGTAAGATTACGATAAGTGATATTAAAAATTTAGGCAGCTATGAGGTTGAGGTGAAACTTCATACCTCTGTAAACGGTAAGGTCACCTTGTCGGTCGTGGCAGAGTAGTTTAAGGAGTTATATGGCAGGCGATCTATCGTTACAACTGAAAAATCTTGGTGTGGAAGAACCGTTCAGCCATGAGGCGGAACAGGCTGTATTAGGTGCGATTATAATTGACTCAAACCTACTATCTGATCTTATCGAAATACTAAGCCCTGATCACTTCTACAATAAACAGCGTGGTCTGATATATGCTCAGATGATACAGCTTTTTGCACAGAGCCAGACTATTGATATTGTTACACTACTTAATAATATAGTCGAGAACGGAATAATTGCAGGCGAGAATGATGCAAAGCATTACCTTGCAAGTCTGGCCGAAACTGTACCGTCACTCTCAAACGTTAAGGCCTACGCTACAATAATTATTCAAAAATACACTATACGAAGATTAATGTCGGCCGCTACCGAAATTTTAGAGGTAGCATCTACAGAATCAGACCCGAACCTTTTGCTTGAATATGCCGAGCAAAAAATATATGACCTTAGGCAGGGTAGGGATAATTCCACCCTGTTGCATATAGAAACACCTATTACCGAAACTCTCGGATATATACAAAAGATTAGCGGCCCGGATAGAGAAAGATATTTAGGAATTCCTACAGGTTTTGACTACCTTGATAATCTTCTGGGTGGAATGGGTAAATCAGACCTTATTATACTTGCCGCAAGGCCCGGTGTAGGTAAAACCAGTTTTGCCTTAAATATCGCTACAAATGTTGCAAAACGCCAGCAGGATGCTGTGGCTATCTTTTCGCTTGAGATGAGTAGGGAACAGCTTACCGCAAGAATTTTATCCAGCGAGGGTCTTTTAGATAGCGCTATCTTTAGAAGCGGCATAACCAACCTCGAGATATGGAAAGAGCTTGCCGATGTTTCTACAAAGATGTCTAAACTACCTATCTATCTTGATGATAGTAGCGGCATAACCGTGCCGGAAATTAAAGCTAAGATACGTAGAATAAACAGCGACCCACGCATGCCCAATGTCGGCCTAATAATAATAGATTATCTCCAGCTGATGACAAGTGGTAAACGTAGCGAGAGTAGGGTTAATGAGGTTAGCGAGATAACCCGTAATCTAAAAATCATGGCTAAGGAGTTAATGGTACCTATAATAACACTATCCCAGCTAAGCCGTGCAACAGAAAAGCGCAGTAAGGAGGAGCACCGCCCGGTTCTTGCCGATCTTCGTGATTCCGGCTCTATTGAGCAGGATGCTGATTCTGTTATGTTTTTATTTCGTGAACATCTATACAATGATGAAGCGGACGAATCTGAGGCCGAATGTATTATTGCTAAAAACAGACATGGTGGCCTAGGTACCGCAATGTTAATGTGGGATGGTAACCATACAAGATATTTAAACCCGGACTACTCACACAGTGATGAATATTAATGAAAGATTTTTGCAGACGGTTCGCCGTAGGCATCTACTACAAAACAATAACCGTGTAATAGTTGCTTTTTCCGGAGGTGCGGATAGTTGCGTGCTCTTGCATCTCCTCGATAAAAATAAAAGAATATTAAAGCTAAATATTATCGGGATCGCCCATATTGACCACGGCCTTAGAGGGCAGGCATCTACGGATGACATGCTATACTGTAAGGCTGTAGCGGAGCAGTATGGGCTTAACTTTTTTCTTAAAACTGCAGAGCACAAACGGGATACCTATGGTAACCCCATCGGTTCTGAGGCTTGGGGCAGAAATATTAGGCGTGCGTTTTTTGAAGAGCTGCATAATGAATATAATTCATTAATAGCTACAGGCCATAACGCCGGTGATGTTGCCGAGACGGTGCTACTGCGGCTTGTTAGGGGTACAGCCTCTGCCGGCATGCACGGAATCAAGGGTAGTAATAATTTTTATATACGGCCGATAATTGATTGCTCAAGGGAAGAGATACGTTCTTATGCCGCCCAAAATTCACTTAGTTACCGAAACGATATGACAAACGAAACCGACGATTATTCAAGAAATA
>CAYJOX010000201.1:0-3483 GCA_964371915.1 uncultured Oscillospiraceae bacterium | reverse complement strand
ACAACCGAAAAAATGAATAATCGCTGCACCGGAGGCACTACTTTTTGCACTACCTTTTCCGGCGACCACAAATGCAAGCAGTAGGCCAAGTCCCGGGCCTGGGTTAGATTCTATCATATAGAATATAGATTTACCTATTTCGCCAACCTGCTCCGAACCAAGTGGGGTAAACACACCGTGATTAATTGCATTATTCAGGAACAGTACCTTTGCAGGTTCTACAAATATGGCGGTTATCGGCAACAAGCCCCACTCTACAAGGAAGTTAACACCTGCTCCGAGAGCATTCGTTCCTATAGTAACCAATGGTCCAATACCGTAATAGCCTATAACCAGTAAAATTGTTCCGAGAATTCCGGCAGAAAAGTTGTTAACAAGCATTTCAAATCCGGCAGGAATTCTGCTTTGTGTAAGCTCATCAAACTTTTTTACAACAATACCACTCAACGGGCCAACTATCATTGCACCGAGAAGCATTGGTATTTCTGCACCTACAATCACACCAAATGTTGCAATTGCAGCCACTACACCACCACGCACATCGCTTATCGCCCTACCGCCTGTGTATCCGATTAAAAGTGGTAAAAGATATTTTAGCATCGGATCTACAAGTGCAGCCATCGTTTCGTTTGGCAACCAACCATCCGGGATAAAAAGTGCTGTAATTATACCCCACGCGATAAATGCACCGATATTCGGCATGACCATAGCGCTTAGGAAACGGCCAAATTTTTGTACACCTTGTTTCATTACATCTACTCCTAAACAATCGTTTTGATACATGTGCGCGCTTCATGTATCCTTTGATTAGAGTATAGCACCACTATTTTGTAATTTCAAGTATTTGAACTTTAAGTTTGTCACAACCTGTTGTGACAAGCTTAAAGAGTTATGTTAGCTAAAACCGTGTCAATCCGAACACGCCTTGTAGAAACAATGTAGAAAATTTCAGCTGCCACAGATAATAAATTTAGGTAGTTATCACAGTTTATTTATCTTTGAAAGTAGGTTATAATTAAGGTATAACCTACTTTCAAACTATAGCACAAAATGCCTAGTAATTATATTTTAAATGTACGCCGTATTCGGCAGAGAGGTACGGTACAGGTTAATTTGCTTTTAGTTGTATCGTTTTTCAGATGGTATCAGGAGTTAACATGAATTTTAAAATAAAATCTATATTTTGTGTGGTTTGTTTAATGGTTATTACACTATCCTATGCACAGCCGGTTTATGCAAACATGGCTGCGCCATTACAGGCCGATTTAGGCTCTGGTATAACATTTGAAAAGAATGATAAAATAGCCGTTGTATCGGAATTTTTAGATATAGCGGTTGACGGTGCATATGCCGATATTACCGCCACCTATCGGATGAAGAATACTACCGATGAAAACATTACAACTCCATCTATGTTTTTATCGCCCAACATCGAATATAGCGGCGTTTCGGTAATAGTTAACGAAACTGCCGCCGAGTTCACGGTAGATAGCCAGATTCTGCACTATTCTATTGAGGTGGAGGCGGACGACTGGCGGTATGCTATAGTTATGGATGACTATGCCACCGAGTCAAATAGTGGGCAGAGTGTGGACACAATCACCTTTAATATGGAGTTTGCACCACAGGAGGAATATGATGTTGTTGTATCCTACCGCTACCGACTTGGAGGGTATCCCGAATATGATTATAGTGCGAAAAGGGGTGAGATAGAATACTACCTTGCGCCTGCTGCCATGTGGAATGATTTTAGTAGTATTACAATCATGCTTCATCTAGATGAGAACATGCCGGTTATAACCGATAGCAATATAGATTTTAAAAAGGTCGATGCTAGAACATATCAATATACATCGGATAGCCTACCGCAGGGTATGTTAAGGGTTGTTATAGATGAAAACTGGTGGCAGAACATCTTTAGCACATTACGTAACCCATATATGCTTATCTTTTTACCGATATTGGCACCGGTAGTTATAGCAGTGTTAGCGATAGTTATCTTTATAGTAGTGCGTATTCGCAGGAAAAACAAGGTTAATGATCAAAAAGATAATACTACATTAAGGTTATGAAAACAGGTTGAGGTAAAGATGTTAATTCTTGCATCGGCATCGCCAAGGCGCCAAGAGATACTTAGCATGATAACAGCTAATTTTGAGGTTGCTCTGCCGGAAATAGAGGAGATTATCCCTTCCGATATTCCGCTACAACAGGCAGTTATCGAGCTGGCACGGCAAAAGGCAGAGGATGTTTTTAAAAGCTATCCTACCGATATAATAATTGCGGCAGACACCGTGGTTGAGCTTAACGGTGAGATATTTGGCAAACCTAAGGATGTTAAGCAGGCTCATTATCACCTAAGCAGCCTTTCCGGCGGGGAGCATAATGTGCACACCGGCGTTTATCTTCTTTCAAAAACATTGAAGCACGGCTTTTGTTCTACGGCAAAGGTATGTTTTGATGAAATTTCCGATGCTGAAATTGAGGGTTATATTAGCACAGATGAACCATACGACAAGGCTGGAAGTTATGCCATACAGGGTATTGCCGGTAGGTTTATCAAGGGTATAACCGGAGATTATTATACCGTTATGGGGCTTCCTCTTAACATGTTGTACAGATGCCTTACGGATAATAATATACTGTAAAACAGATGACAATCAACATGCTATATGATATAATTATATTAAGAAAATTTTCCGGAGGTAATATCGGTGGGCAAAAACGATATCTTTATAACATATGGCAACGATGCCGCCAAGATGACCGATGAGTTGCTTGATGCAGTAGGCATTAAAGGCCTAATAGGCAATAAAAATGCAACAATAGGTTTAAAGCCAAATCTTGTTGTGGCAAGGCCATCTACAGGCGGCGCGACTACAACCCCTCTTATTGTAGAGACTATAATCGACTATCTGCAAACTAACGGTTACAACAATATATGCATCATAGAAAGCAGCTGGGTCGGCGATAATACCAAGCGTGCCTATTCGGCATGTGGCTATGAGGCAATATCTAAAAAATATAATGTTCCACTTTACGATGTTAAGGATGATAAATACGAGACACACACGGTAGATGGAATAGCTATCGAGATGTCTAAGAAGGTTATGGCTCTTGATTTTTTAATTAACCTGCCGGTTTTAAAGGGGCATTGCCAGACAGCCATGACCTGCGCTCTAAAAAACATGAAAGGCTGTATATCCGATAGATCAAAACGGCATTTCCATAGCATTGGCCTACATAAACCGATTGCGGCACTTGGTAAGATAAAGACAGCCGATCTTGTTATTGTTGACAGTATCAACGGCGACCTTGATTTTGAGGAGGGTGGAAACCCAGTTCAGACAAACCGCATGTTAGCCGGAACCGACAGTGTGCTTATCGATGCATACGGTGCAGCATTGATGGGATTTGAGCTATCCGATGTGCCCTATATCGGCATGGCCGAGAGGCTTTCGGTTGGCTGTGCCGATATTAACA
>CAYJOX010000200.1:1864-3519 GCA_964371915.1 uncultured Oscillospiraceae bacterium | reverse complement strand
TATCGAGCTAAATTGTTGGACAGTTAATGATTTAGAGGTGGCAAAAAAGCTAATGACGATGGGAGTTCAGGGCATTACCACAAATTCATTAAGCGAAATGCAACTGTTAAAATAAATACCACAAAAACCAAAAGATTAATAAAGACAAGAAAGACACCGACAGGGTTAATGTTGGTGTCATCAGGCTGTCGAAAAAATTCGACAGCCCCGAGAGGGGATGCATCCCCTCCCGGTACCCTCCCCCACAAACGGCTTTGCGAAGCCATTTGTTGAAGGTCAAATTTGCCGCGCATGTCACCAAATTTGACATTTTAGGAGCATAGTAGGGTTTTTTGACACTCTAAAGACACCAACAGGGTTAATGTTGGTGTCTTTAATCTTGTGTGTAGTTTTTTTGTAGGGATACTCATAACTGCTATACTTATAGATAAAAATACAGGTAGATTTTACATCTTAAAACAAGATTGACTAAAATTTAACAAAGTAGTTAAAATAACCTTATCTATTTTGCACCTTTAATTATAATAAAAAAAGGAGTATAATATATATAAAAGGAATAATATTATACATAATAGTTAGTGAAAACTAATGTATGGCGAAGAAAGGAATTATAAATGGAATTTAATATTACAAATTCATGGAAAGGATTTAAAACAGGCAGATGGTGCAGTGTTGCTGTAGATACAGGGGATTTTATTACACTTAACTATACCCCGTACGACGGTGATGAGGGATTTTTAGCACCTGCGGCCGACAGTACCAAAAAATTGTGGGAAAAAGTTATAAAATTAAATGCGCAGGAAAACGAAAAGGGCGGAGTGCTTGAAATGGATTGCGACATTGTTTCCACAGTAACTTCGCATGCCCCGGGCTACCTTGATAAAGAGCTTGAAACGATTGTTGGATTCCAGACAGATAAGCCCTTTAAACGGAGTTTCCAGCCGTTCGGGGGAATTAGAACCGCAGTAAATGCCTGCTCCCAATACGGTTATGAAGTGCCCGATAAAACCAAAGATATCTTTATTAAGTACCGCAAAACACATAATGACGGTGTGTTTGACGTATATACAGATGAGATAAAGCTGGCTCGAAAGTCTGCAATTATAACCGGATTACCCGATGCTTATGGTCGTGGAAGAATAATTGGAGATTATCGTAGGGTTGCTCTTTATGGCATAGATATGCTTAAAGAGGATAAAAAAGAGCAGCTTAAAACTGCCCCCGAGCGCATGACTGAGGATAATATAAGGTTGCGGGAGGAACTTTCGGAGCAATACAGAGCACTGGAAGAGATAAAGATCATGGCGGCAAGCTACGGCTTTGATATCTCTAAGCCGGCATCAACGGCAAAGGAGGCGATACAGTGGTTATATTTTGGCTATCTCGCCGCAATTAAAGAGCAAAACGGTGCCGCAATGAGCCTTGGCAGAGTTTCGACATTTTTGGATATCTATATCGAGCGTGATCTAAAGGCAGGAATCGTAACCGAAGAGGAAATTCAAGAGTATATCGACCATTTTGTGATGAAACTGCGCCTTGTTAAATTTGCACGAACAGCAGACTACAACAACCTTTTTTCCGGCGACCCTACATGGGTTACCGAATCCATAGGTGGTATGGCAACAGGAGGCAATCATTTAGTTACCAAAACCTCC